>JADFPK010000031.1 GCA_022562375.1 Pseudomonadota bacterium | reverse complement strand
GCAGTGCCAATTGTCCCCTGCCGTCGTGTCCACCGTCCTGCTGGAAATGGAACTTGCGGGCCGGTTGGAGAGGCACCCGGGCAACCAGGTCGCGCTTCGTTACGACTGATTAACCGGTTCGGGTGCAAGATGTCCCAAACCAATAAGTAAGTAGAGCTAACGTCGTGAACATAGTCGTCGTCGAGTCCCCGGCCAAGGCCAAGGCCATCAACAAGTATCTCGGCCCGGACTTCAAGGTCCTCGCCTCCTACGGCCATGTCCGCGACCTTTCGGCCAAGGAGGGATCGGTCTTGCCTGACGATGGGTTCGCCATGACCTGGGCGGTCGACACCCGGTCGCAAGAACGCATCGGCGAAATCGCCGAGGCCCTGAAAGGGGCGGATCACCTCTATCTCGCCACCGACCCGGACCGCGAGGGCGAGGCGATCTCGTGGCACGTGATGGAGCTTCTCGAACAACGCGGGGTGCTGGGCGGCATCGAGGTCAAGCGGGTGGTGTTCCACGAGATCACCCGCAACGCCGTGCTCCAGGCCATGGCCCACCCGCGCGACCTCGACAAACCGCTGATCGAAGCCTACCTCGCCCGCCGGGCGCTCGATTACCTGGTGGGCTACACCCTGTCGCCGGTGCTGTGGCGCAAGCTGCCGGGCAGCCGTTCGGCGGGACGGGTGCAATCGGTGGCGTTGAGGATGATCTGCGAGCGCGAGGCCGAGATCGAAGCCTTCAAGTCGCGCGAATACTGGACCGTCGACGGCGAGTTCGCCACCGCCAAGGGCGAGATGCTGACGGCGAGGCTCACCCATCTCGGCGGCGAGAAGCTCACCAAGTTCAGCCTCGGCGGTGAAGCCGAAGCCAAGGCGGCGGCGGCAAGGATTTCGGGCCTCGAATTTTCGGTCGGCGAAATCGAGCGCAAACAGGTCCGGCGCAACCCGCAACCTCCGTTCACGACCTCGACGTTGCAGCAAGAGGCGTCGCGCAAGCTCGGGTTCAGCGCGTCGAGGACCATGCGGATCGCCCAAAGGCTTTATGAAGGGCTGGACATCGGCGGCGATACGGTGGGACTGATCAGCTATATGCGGACCGACAGCGTTAGATTGGCGGACGAAGCCGTCGCCGAGTGCCGCAAACTCATCCCCGCCCAATACGGCCAAGCCTATCTTCCCGAGGCGCCCAAAATCTACAAAAGCCGGGCCAAGAACGCCCAGGAAGCCCACGAAGCGATCCGCCCGACCGACTTCTTCTGCCTGCCCCAGGAGATCGTCCGGCTGCTCGATTCCGACCAGTTCCGGCTTTACGAGTTGATCTGGAAACGGACGGTAGCGAGCCAAATGGAAAGCGCGCGCCTCGATCAAGTGGCGATCAACGTCGCCGCCGCCGATGGAACGACGTTGCGCGCCACCGGCTCGACCGTGACCTTCGACGGCTTCCTCCGTCTCTACCAGGAAGGCCGGGACGATCCCGCCGAGGGCGCCGACGGCGAACAGACACTCCCCCGGCTTACCGAGGGGGAGGCCTTGTCGCGCCGCAAGGTGATCCCGGAGCAGCACTTCACCCAACCGCCGCCGAGATACACCGAGGCGTCGCTGGTCAAGCGCATGGAAGAGCTTGGCATCGGCCGGCCATCGACCTACGCCTCGATCATCTCGGTCCTGCAACAGCGCGATTATGTGCGGCTGGAGAAGAAGCGCTTCTGGCCCGAGGACCGCGGCCGGCTCGTCACCTCCTTCCTCGTCAGCTTCTTCAAGCGTTACGTCGAGTACGACTTCACCGCCCGGATGGAGGACAGGCTGGACGACATCTCCGGCGGCAAGATCAACTGGAAGGAGGTGATGGGCGGTTTCTGGGAATCCTTCGCCACCGCCGTGGCCGAAACCAAGGACCTCACCATCTCCGAGGTCATCGACACCCTCGATGAGGAGCTCGGCCCTCACTTCTTCCATGATGACGGCTCCGGCCGGAACCCGCGCGATTGCCTCAATTGCGACACCGGGCGTCTCGGCCTCAAGCTCGGCAAGTATGGCGCCTTCATCGGCTGCTCGACCTATCCGGAGTGCAAATACACGCGCAAGCTGGCGGCCGGGGACGAATCGCCGGAGGCCGCGCTGATCGGCGCCAACGGCCCCTTGAACCTGGGCAGTGATCCCCTCGGCGGCGAGGCGGTGACGCTGCGCAACGGTCCTTACGGCTTCTACATCCAGCTCGGGCTGGGTAAGGACAAGAAGAAACCCAAAAGGGTGTCCCTGCCCAAGGATATCGCGCCCGACGCCCTCACCCTGAAGACGGCGCTCGGGCTTTTGGCCCTGCCGCGCGATGTCGGCCCCCATCCCGATAGCGGCAAGATGATCCATGCCGGCATCGGCCGCTTCGGCCCCTATCTTCGACACAACGGGGCTTACACGTCCCTCGGCCCGGACGAGGACGTGCTGACCGTCGGCCTCAATCGCGCCGTCGATCTGTTGCAGAACGCCAAGCCGAGGGGCAATTCGGGCAAACTACGCGTCCTTGGCGAACACCCGGAAGACGGCAAACCGGTCAGCCTCCACGGCGGCCGTTACGGCCCCTACGTCAAGCACGGCAGCGTCAACGCGACGGTGCCCCCGGATAAATCCCTCGACGCCCTGACGCTGGACGAAGCGCTGGTCCTCATCGCCGATCGGGTGGCCCGTGGTCCGGCGAAGAAAAAGACGGCAAGGAAGACCGGGAAATCCAAGGCCAAGAAAGCACCGGCCAAGAAACGAGCGGCCAAGAAACGAATCGCCCCCCGCGCGCCGAGGCAAGTTAGTTAGAGTATTATCCGGCCCGTGGCCAGACGTCCCCGTAAACCCCCCTCACTCCCGACCAAAGACGATATCCTTCGGCTGATCGGGGAAAGCCCAGGACCGATGGGCAAACGCGATATCGCCCGGGCGTTCGGCATCACCGGTTCGGCCCGCGGCCAACTCCGGGACATGATCAAGGAGCTCGAACGCGACGGACTGATCGGCCCGGACGCCAAGCGCGGCGCCTCCGCATCCGGCGTCCTTCCGAGAGTCGGCGTCATCGAGATCACCGGCACCGACATCGACGGCGAGGTCATCGCCCGGCCCGTCAAGTGGCCCGAGGACACGGCTCCGCCGATCATCTACCTGGCGCCGGACCGCCCGGGTCTGCCGGCGCCGGGCGAAGGAGAGCGGCTGCTGGCGCGGCTGAAACCGATCGGCGAAGGCGCCTATGAGGCCATCACCATACATCGCCTGGGCACGGCGCCCCGCGAGGTCCTGGGGGTCTACGATGTCGTCGGGGGGCAGGGCAGGATTACGCCCACGAACAAGCGCGCGAGGTCGGAGCTGACCGTCGAGGCGAAGGATTCGGCGGGCGCCAAATCCGGCGAACTGGTGCGCGCCCAAACCCTCACGGGGCGTCGATACGGCCTCGGCAAGGCCAAGGTGATCGAACGGTTGGGGCACATGGACGATGCCGGCGCGATCGGCCTGGTTTCCCTTCACGCCCTGGACGTGCCGATGGAATTCGCCGCCGACGCGCTCGATCAGGCCGAAGGCGCTATCCCCCCGCCGCTTGGCGACCGCGCCGATCTGCGGGCGCTGGCGTTGGTCACCATCGACGATGAGAACGCCCGGGATTTCGACGACGCCGTATGGGCGGAGCCCGATCCGGACCCGGCGAACGGGGGCGGCTGGCACCTCGTCGTCGCCATCGCCGATGTCGCCCATTACGTCAGGCCGGGTGACGCGCTGGACCGTTGCGCTTATGAGCGCGGCAACTCGGTCTATCTGCCGGACCGGGTGGTGCCGATGTTGCCCGAGAGACTGTCGAACGATCTTTGTTCCCTCAGACCCGGCGAGGACCGCCCGTGCCTCGCGGTGCATCTGTGGATCGACAGGGACGGCAAGCGCCGCAAGCACCGGTTCGAGCGCGCCATGATGCGCTCGGCGGCGCGGCTCACCTACGGCCAGGTCCAAGAGGCCCGGGACGGCGCGGCCAACGCCCTGCCCGGCCCGCTGTTCGCCGCGACCATCGCCCCGCTTTACGGGGTCTACGATGCCTTGAACAGGGCACGTGAAAGGCGAGGCGCCCTCGATCTCGATCTGCCGGAGTACCGCATCGTCCTCGGCGCCGGCGGCGGCGTCGACGCCATCGAGCGGCGCCGGCGGTTCGACAGCCACCGCCTGATCGAGGAATGCATGATCGCCGCCAACGTCGCCGCCGCCGTCACGCTGACGGACGCCAAGAGGCCTTGCATGTACCGGGTGCACGATCAGCCCGACCCGGCCAAGGTGGAGGCCCTGCGGGGCTTTCTCAAGGGTCTCGGGATCGGCGCGCCCAGCGCCGGGAGCCGGAGGATCGAGGCCCGCCAATTCACCGAGATTATCGCCAAGGCGGCGGGCACCGCCCATGAATATCTCCTCGGCGAGGCGATCCTGAGAGCCCAGGCCCGGGCCGTCTACAGTCCCGGCAACATCGGCCATTTCGGACTCGCGCTCGAGCGTTACGCCCATTTCACCTCGCCGATCCGCCGCTATGCCGATCTGATCGTCCACCGGGCGCTGATATCGGCGCTCGGCCTCGGCGAGGGCGGCTTCGCCAATGACGGCGGCGGCGACCTCGCCGCCATCGGCGAACACATCTCGACGACCGAACGCCGGGCGGTGGAGTGCGAGCGCGACGCCGTCGACCGCTTCATCGCCCTCTACCTCGCCGACAGGATAGGCGCCAGTTTCCCCGGCCGCATCGCCGGCGTCACCCGCTTCGGTCTGTTCGTCACGCTGGACGAGACCGGCGCCGACGGGCTGGTGCCGATACGCACCCTCGGCCGGGAGTACTTCGACCATGACGAACGCCGCCATTGCCTGGAAGGCCGCGACACAGGGACGGTCTATACCCTCGGCGATCGGGTGGTGGCGCGCCTGGCCCAGGCCAACCCCGTCACCGGCGGCATGGTGTTCGAGTTGCTCGATCACGATGGCGCCGTGAACGGCCCCGGGGCGCCGCGCGGCGGGAGAAAACCGCCGCCGGGGCGGGGCGCCCGGCCACGGAGGGGACGCGGGAGGTCCCGCCGCTAGACCTGCCCGAGATCGGTGCGAAAGCCCCGCGCCCAAGCCCTCGTCAGAATTATGTTGTTTAATCAATTGCGCTTTTCTATGTTGGCCCCCGCCGCCCGGCGGGCCAATAGCTGGCCGGCCGCGACCGGCCATCCCGGTCAAATCTTTGGATTGCCGGGACCAAGGCTGGCGAGACCCGCCGTGTCGGCGCGTCACCAGGTCGGATCGTATAAGGTATCGAGTATGAAATTCTCTCCATTCTGCCGGGTATTCGCGGCGCTATGGCTGCTGGCTGGATGCGCCGTACCGCCCGATCCGTCCGGCCTGGACTTCGATACCGAGAGCGCGCGCTATGTCTTCAACGCCGGCTATCGGAATATCTTCGACAAATATATCGATCCGGTGGACATCGGCGCCCTTACCGTCAGGGGACTGGGCGGTCTGAAGGAGATCGATCCGGCCATCGACATCGAACGCGCCGGCGGCAGGGTCCAATTGCTTCACGACCGTGTGCCGGTCCGTGATTTCGCATCGCCCGGCGCCGGGGACGTCGGCGGCTGGGCGGAACTGAGCACCCAGGTGATCGTCGCCGGACGCCTCTTCTCAGGCCCGCTAAACGATGGAACGGCCGATGTGATCTACGACGCCGTGTTCAAGACGGCGCTATCCGGGCTGGACGGATACAGCCGCTACGCCAATGTCGAGAAAGCCCGCCACTACCGGGCCATGCGCGAGGGCTTTGGCGGCGTCGGCGTAACGCTCGACTTCGAGGGGCCGGTGGTGAAGGTGACGGAAGTGTTGCCCGACACCCCGGCGGCGCGCGCCGGCCTCGAGGAGGGTGATGTGATCACCCATATCGACGGTGAGGAGACCGCGGGACTCGCGAGATCGGAAGTGATCTCGCGCTTGCGGGGAAAGATCAGCACTTGGCTCCGCCTGACCGTAACCCGGAAGGGGAAGGCGACGCCCCTTGCCGTGTCGGTCAAGCGGGCGCTGATCGTGGTGCCGACGGTAAGCCTCGAGCGCAAGGGACCCTATGCCTACATTCGCATCAGCGGCTTCAACCAGAGGACCGTCCACAGCCTGGTCGATGTCCTGGTGGCGGCGAAACGGCAGGGGAGGCGGAAACTCAAGGGCATCGTTTTGGACCTCCGCGACAACCCCGGCGGTCTCTTGGATCAGGCGGTGGCCGTAGTCGATGTCTTCCTGACCAGCGGCCGCATCGTCTCGACCAACGGCCGCCATCCCGACTCTCACCAATTGTTCGATGCCTCGGGAAGGGATTTGGCGGCGAACATTCCCCTTGTGGTGTTGATCAACGGCCGCTCGGCCTCGGCCGCCGAGATCGTCGCCGCGGCCCTGCAGGATCGCGGCCGTGCCGTCGTCGTCGGCACCAATTCCTTCGGCAAGGGAACGGTCCAGAACATCACCCGCCTGCCCAACGACGGCGAGCTGATTATCACCTGGTCGCGGCTGTACGCGCCGTCCGGCTACTCCCTGCAAGGCCGCGGCGTCCTGCCGACCGTTTGTACCGCCGACGAGGAGTCAAGCGCCGCCGACATCATGGAGCGGCTGCGCCACGGACGGCTCAACAGCGCCGTGCTCCTGGCATCCTGGCGGACGGCGACGGACGACCAGACGGTGGAAGAACTTCGCCAATCCTGTCCCGGCAGCGAGAGGACGCCCGAGTCCGATCTCGATCTCGCGGCCAAGCTGCTTGAAGATAGGCCCCTTTTCGCACGCGCCCTGGAACTGTCGGCGCCGGCGCTGGCGTCGCCTTAACCCGGCGCCCGGCCGGCACTTGACAGCGGCGGCCTTGACTGTATTGTGCCGCTGCCCAAGCGCCGATAACGGCCCGAGGAATTGACGCCATGGCAAAATCTAGCACGGTCACGATCAAAATGGTGAGTACCGCCGGTACCGGCTATTACTACGTCACCAAGAAGAACCCGCGGACGACCACCGACAAGCTCGAATTCCGCAAATACGACCCGGTCGTGCGCAAGCACGTGCTGTTCAAGGAAGGGCGGATCAAATAGCCGCGCCCCGGCCTGAACGCCTGAGCCTAACGAAACGCCGCCGTCCGGCGGCTTCTTTATTGGCTTTTATCGGCTGGGTTTAGTAACGGTCTGACCGGGCCGGAGGAGAGGTCGGTCAAACGGCGGCGAGCTGTTTGACATCTTCCACCCCGGCGCCGTCACGACCCGGTCGCGGCCGCTTCCCTTGGCCTCATACAATGCCTCGTCGGCCCGGTTCATAAGGTCTTCCGCGCTATCCCCGGACGCCTGGGCGAGGGCGACGCCGATGCTGACCGTCACCGCAACCGTTTCGGCGTCGCCCGAGACCACGAAGGGCGTCTCGGCGATCTTGCTCCTGAGCCGCTCGGCCACGGAGACCGCCACATCGAGGCGGGAATCGGGCATGACGACGACGAACTCCTCGCCACCGATCCGCGCCGGCAGGTCGAACTCGCGGAAGTTCCGCTTGATCCTTTCGGCGACGCCGCGCAGCACCTCGTCGCCCGCCCCGTGGCCATGGGTGTCATTGACTTTCTTGAAAAAATCGATGTCGATCATCAAAAGCGCCAGTGACTTGCCCATATCCAGATTCTGCCGAATCATCGATTCCAGGTGGGCGGTCACGTAGCGGCGGTTGTGGAGTCCGGTGAGTGAGTCGGTCAGCGCCAGCGACAGGCTGCGCTGATAGTTGTCGCGCAGGCGGTCGTGATAATGCTTGCGCCTGAGTTGGGTCCGCGCCCGGGCCTTGAGTTCATTGCCGTCTATCGGCCTGATCAGATAATCGTTGACGCCGAGCTCGAATCCCTTGAGCAGAGCTTCCTTCTCCTCGGGCTCGCAAATCAAAAGGATGGGGGTCTGCCGGGTGGTCTCGTGGCTGCGGTACTGTGAGCAAAGCCTGAGCCCGTCGGCGCCATCCAATTGCAGGCTGACGATGATGAGGTCGAATTCGTCCTCCATGCCGAGCGACAACCCCTCCTCGCTGGTGGCGGCGCAGACGACCGTGTTCTGCTCCTCTTCCAGGGCCTCGCTGATCTTGTTGGCCCTGAGCGTGCTTTTTTCGATCACCAGCACCTTGCCCGTCATCCTCTCTTCGTCGGGCAAAGGCCTGTCCTCGTCAAGGACGCCCAGTTGATCGCAGGTCTGCTCCCGCCGGTGCCACTCATCGATGGCCATCTTCAGACGCACCAGGGACTTGATGCGGGCAAGCAAGGCGATGTCATCCACCGGCTTGGTGAGGAAGTCATCGGCGCCCGCCTCCAATCCCTTCACCCGGTCGTGGATGTCGCTCAAGGCGGTGACCATGACCACCGGTATGTGCGCGGTCTTCGGCTCGGCCTTGAGCCGCCGGCACACCTCGAACCCATCCATCTCCGGCATCATGACGTCGAGCAAGACGATGTCGGGCAACTCCTTCGCCGCGATGTCGAGGGCTTCCTGTCCGCCGCCGGCGGTGAAGACATCGAAGTATTCGGCGAGGAGCTTGGCTTCCAGGACCTTCAGGTTGGTCGGAAGGTCATCTACGATAAGGACTCTCGCAGACATGGAGCAACTAACCCAATACCTTTTCGATGACTTCGATGAAGTTCGTTACTGAAATGGGCTTGGCGATATAGGCCTCACAGCCGCCTTCCCGGATCTTCTCCTCATCGCCTTTCATGGCGAAGGCGGTGACGGCGATAACCGGGATCGATTTCAGCTCTTCGTCTTCCTTGATCCACTTGGTGACTTCCAGGCCCGACACCTCCGGTAACTGGATGTCCATCAGGATCAGATTGGGCTTGTGATCACGGGCGAGTTGCATCACCTCCATCCCATCCTTGGTCTGCAGGGTTTCGTAGCCGTGCGCCTCAAGGAGGTCGCGGAACAGCTTCAGGTTCAGTTCATTATCTTCAACGATAAGGACTTTTTTCGACATCGGAACTCCTCGCCCGTTCTGTACGGGATGTCATGATCGTTTTTAACTGAAAGAGGTTAAGGAAATCAGTCTGTTCAATCCATTTCACGCCAATTTCTTCAATTTACAGTAAGCTTTATTGCTATTTCGTTTATAAAGGCAACCACCATGGTTAATTTTTCGTTAGCCGATCCCCCGACCGGCAGGCAAATCCCCCTTCTCAGTACCCTCGGCGATGCGCATCGGTGTTGATGTCGGCGGCACCAAGATCGAGGCCATCGCCTTGGACGCCGCCAGCCGTGAACTCGCCCGCCGGCGTATCGACACTCCGAAAGGGGATTACGCCGGCACCGTCGGCGCCATCACCGCCTTGGTCCTCGAGATCGAACGGGAGCTGGGCCGGAAGTGCAGCGTCGGACTTGGCATCCCCGGCACCATCTCGCCGTCCACGGGTCTGATAAAGAACGCCAATTCCACCTGGTTGATCGGCCGCTCCTTCGACAAGGACTTGGCCGAGGCGCTCGAACGTCCGGTGCGCCTCACCAACGACGCCAACTGCTTCGCGCTCTCGGAAGCGGCCGACGGGGCCGGCGCCGGGGCGCGGACGGTCTTCGGCGTCATCCTTGGCACCGGCTGCGGCGGCGGCATCGTGATCGACGGCAAAGTGGTGTCCGGCGTCAACGCCATCGCCGGCGAATGGGGCCACAACCCGCTGCCGTGGCCTCGGGACGACGAGCGGCCGGGTCCGGAGTGTTATTGCGGCAACTTGGGTTGCATCGAGACCTTCGTCTCGGGCACGGGCCTGGAGCGGGACTACCTGGCGGCCACCGGGCGCGCCGCCTCGGCCGAAAGGATCGTGGCCTTGGCCGAGGCCGGCGGCGCGTCCGAGCCCGAGGCGGAAGCGGAGGCGGCACTCGAGCGCTATGAAACGAGGCTCGCCCGGGCGCTGGCGAGCGTCATCAACATCGTCGATCCCGAGGTGATCGTCCTCGGCGGCGGGATGTCGAACGTCAAGAGGCTGTATGGCAATGTGCCTGAGCTTTGGACGCCTTTCGTCTTCTCCGACAAGGTGGAGACCCGGCTCGCGCCGCCGGTTCATAGGGATTCGAGCGGCGTCCGGGGCGCCGCCTGGCTGTGGTCCGATGAAAGCGAAGATCCTTGAGGGCAATCGAAGGGAAGCCCCTTGAGGACCAATCGAACCGGGTCGCCTCGCTCAGCAACTCGGCCGGGGAAGCGCCTCGATCTTCTCGAGCTTGGCGAGGACGGTGAAGTCGCCGTAATCGAGAACGAAATCCTCCGCCACCCCATTGTCGAACAGGCGCACGCCGAGCTCGTAATCGGGCGTGGAAGCACGGGCTTTCACCGGGAAGAAGGCGAGGCGCATCCGCCAGGAGGGGCGGCTGGTCAACGCTTCCTCGGCGTCCTTCTTGCCTTTTATTAACGAGCCGATGATGGCGTTGACCTCCAGGGGCCCGTCCAGGCTGGCGCCGTCGAAAACCACGCGAAACAGGCGAGTTTCACCCGCCACGGCCCGTTCGATCAGCTGCACCACGTGCTCTGTCGGGAATATCGAGCCTTTCGGCAGGTGGAAATTCTTGCCCTTGGGGCGCTCAAAGACCGCCGTGCCGGCCTTGCCCTTGCCCGCGAGCGTGGCCTTGCCGCCAAGATCATCGCTCACCTTGCCGTTGCGCAGGTTGCGCACGGTGAAGCGGTAACTCAGTCCGTTCTCCGACTCCCAGCTCGAGAAGCTGGAATCGGTGTCCACGGCATGGCCCTCGTTGTCGATCAATTTGAGCCGCACCCTCTGGGTCAGCGTCCATCCTTCGCAGGATCTCGCCCATTCCAGGTACATGGCGCCGCGCGTGTCGACGATGGCGCTGCCGGCGCGGATCTTGCCCATTTTCATGCTGTAGATGGCGCGGTGGGGAGCCAGATCGACGGCCCCGGCCGCCGGACCAAAGGCGGCGAACACCAGGACAGCCGCCAACGAAATCCGCGAAATTGAGCCCTGCCAGCCGACCATAACGCCGCCTTTCGCCAATCACTGAATGGGCCCCAAACTTAAGAGACCGGATCGCGCCGTCTTTCACCGGCGCTCTCTAATAGCCCTTAACACAGAAGAATGACAAGGGGTACTCTCCCCTCCCCCGGCCCGAAAAAGGCCGGAGTTTAAGGCGTTGGGGAAATGGTACGCCCCTCAGGCGGATTTAATCTACACGGGCGGCAATCCCTTCCCAGCAACCAGGCAAAGGTGGTGACACTTCTTGCCCCATGGCAAACCCTGCCCTTAGCGGATTCCATCAACCCCTTGATATCCGGTGCTTTTCGAATTTGGCACGGTGTTTGCGTTTAACTAAACCGGAGAAATTTTGCCCACATCGTGGCAAGGGTGAAGGTAATGAAGCGCCAAGTGACGAAACCCAACGGCAAATCGGGGCCCCGTTCATTGCGGGACGCCCAGTTGATTGCCGACGTCGGCGCCTTGGCCGGCCGCCTGCTCGAATCCGTCAAGCCCGAGCGGACCAAGGGCGAGCAGCCCATGCTCGCGCGGGCGTTGGAAGCGGCTAGTGAAGTCCAGCAGCGATTCGCCGATCAGGACGCCCGCATCCAGTATCTCGAGAACCTGGCGATCATCGATGAGCTGACGGCGCTGCTGAACCGCCGTGGCTTCAATGACCAACTTCGCCGCGCGCTGGCGTCTTCCAAGCGCTATGGCGATCTCGGCGTCCTGGTCGTTTGCGATCTCGACAATTTCAAGGCGATCAACGACGCCTATGGTCATGCCGTCGGCGACGAGGTGCTGTGCCACACCGCCAAGATCCTCAACGCCAACGTGCGCGAGACCGACATCGTCGCCCGGTTCGGCGGCGACGAGTTCGCGGTGCTGATGGTGCAGACCAGTTGGCGCGACGGCTTCAAGCGGGCGCGCGGACTCAACCGCGTGCTCAACCGTTCCGTGGCCGCAATCGGCAAGTTACAGATTCAGATCAACGCCAGCTTCGGTGTCGAGCCGTTCGGGCCCCATGACGAAGAAGACAATCTGGTGGCCCGCGCCGATATGGCGATGTATTGCAACAAACGCAAGAAATCCTCTCTC
>JADFPK010000030.1 GCA_022562375.1 Pseudomonadota bacterium | reverse complement strand
CTCCCCCGCCGTCGCCGGCGGCGTTCGACCACTCCTTGACTCGCGCCAGGTGCCCGTAATCGTCGAAGCGCGGCGCCTTGGCGGGACGCGGGTGGGCGAGATAGGGCGTCGATGCGTCGTCGAAGGCGGCGATCAATCGCTCCAATCCGGCCAGCGCCGCCGCCGCGATCTCCATCGGATCGTCCTTGAGCGTCTGCTCGCTGCCCGGCGGATCGCCGCCGCTCAAGCGCCAGTAACTGAGCTCCGCCACCGGCAGCGCCGGCACGCCGTCGAAGCCGCCCTGGGAGGCGATCGCCGCTTCCAGCCCAAGCTGTGGCGAAAACCCCGTGGCGATATCGCCCTTGGCCGGCAGGCCGCCGGTCTTGTAGTCGATGATCGCCAACGCATCCGCGCTTCCATCGCCCTCAACCGGGAAGTCCTCGAGCCGGTCGATGCGGTCGGCCCTGGCGCTCAGGACGAACGGTCCGGCGGGGCCGGCAAGGGTGATCTGCCCCCGCCCTTCGCTGAGGAGGAGCCGGGCGCCGGCCGGCCGCCGGGCGCGGCGGGCGCGTTCGAAATCGACGAACCACCGGGCGATGCGTTCGAAGCGCGGCCACCAGAAGGCCCAGACGCCGGGCCGGCCGAGGGCTTCGGCGAAGACCTCGCGGCCGATATCCAGCAGCCGTTCCGAGGCGTCTTCGGGCAAGCCGTCCGGCCATCGGCGCACGAACCTGTCGAGGGAACGGTGGATGAAGGTGCCGCGCTCCGCCGCCCCCGGGTCGGCGTCGATGGCATCGAGCGGGCGCAGCCCGAGCACGTGTCGGGCATAGATCGCGTAGGGGTTCCGTATCCAGGTCTCGACCTCGGTCACCGACAGGCGCCGGGGACGGGCGGCGACGGGGGGACGGGGCTGGGGACGCGATGGGGCATCGAAAGCCTCGGGCCGGTCGAGCGACTGCTGCCAGGCGAGCCACGGGGCGCCCTGGTGCAGCCGGCGGCGGGCGCCTTCGGCCTCGAGCAGGTTATCCAGGCGCAGCAACCAGCGCGAGGGCACCGTCGGCGTCCCTTCGACCCGCGTCGCGCGGGTCATCGCCACCCTCGGCGCGGAAAACGCCTGGACGAAATCGTGGGCCGAGAGGCCGATGCGCCGTTCGGGCAAGGGCAGACCGAAGGCCTCGCGCATGGGCCGGCTCAGCCACGGGTCGGGTTCCGCCTCGGGCGGCCAGGTGCCTTCGTTCATGCCGCCGAGGATCACCAGATCGGCGTGCTGAAGGCGCGCCTCCAGCGGCCCCCAGATATGGAGACGGGGATGGCGACCATAGCGGGGCCGCACCACGCGTCCGACGAGCAGCGCCTCGAGGAGGGCCGGATAATGCCACCCGCCGGCCGGCGGAAAGTCGCCGAGCGCGTCGTCGAGTTCGGCGACGAAATTCGCCATCGCCTCGCCGTCCTCCCCGGCCCAAAGCCGCTCGGCCCCGCTCATCCGATCGCTCCTCGCCAGGGTCTCGGCGAAACCGACATGGTGTTCGAGAACTTCCGAGAACGAAACCCGGGGTTCGGCGAGCGCGCGCATCAGCGGTTCCGCGCCATCGGCGATACCCTCGAGCCAGCGGATGAGATCCCCCCGGCGCGATGGCCGCCGCCCCCGCCCGGGACCGCCGCCGTCTCCCGAACCGGTGCCCGGCCCGCCAACGCGTCGAGCAGTCCGCCGAAGCCCGGCGCCGGGCGCGGGCCGCGGAGCACCGTTCGCTCCAGCTCACGCACCTTGGCCCTGAAGGCGCCCGCGCCCATCCCGCCCGAGGCCATCGGGTGCTTCAACGCCCGAAGCAGCGAAAGCGGCGCCGCGTCATCGGCCGCCATCGCCGCAAGCAGGCGCAGGAAAGCACCGACCGGGGTCGCCGCCAGCGGCACGCCCGCCGAATCATCGACCTCGACGCCCCAGCGCCTGAGCTCGGCGGCGACGCGCCGCGCGAGATCGCGGTCGGGCGTCACCAGGGCGGCGGTCTCATCCGCTTCCTCGAGATTCCGCATCATCAGGGCGATGACGCCCGCTTCCTCCTGGGGAGACGGGCAATCGAGACGCTCGACGCCGTCCAACGCATCGTCATCGGTCATGATGCGGTCCTCTCCGCCGCCGGGAGGGCGCAAGGCCCGGTTGATCAGCGCCGCCCGCGCCGGTCCGGTCCGGGCGATGCCCGGCGCTGGCCAGTCGCCGACGGCGTCGCGGCCGACGCCGATGTGATCGAGCAGGCGGGCGAGACCGTATTGGGGATGGCTTTGGGCGAGCGACCGCCAAGCCTCATCGGGCATGCCGGTGTCCAGCCCCGGCAGGATGACGCAGCCCTTCTCCAGGTTGGCGACGACTTTCAGCAGATCGGCGGTGGCCGGGATGGAGCCGGTGGAGCCGGCGGCGATCACCGGCCCGGCCGGTGGCGAACGGCGCCAAGCCTCGGCCTGGGCCTCGATCACCCGATTGCGGCGCTGGGCGCCATCGAGGCACCCTTCGCCGGCGAGGATCTTCGGCCAGTGTTCCGTCAGTATCGAAAGGAATTCGAGGGTCTCCTGCCAGTGGCGCGCCAGTTCCCCGGGCACCAGGCCGGCGAGGCCCTCGAAACCGAGACGCTCGGTCTGGACCTGGTCGAGGAGCTTCGCCAGCTCCGCCGCGAGGCGCGCCGCCTGATCGGCCGTCGGCGGCTCGTCCCAAGCCTTCGATCCCCGCGCCAGGATCAGCCGGCTCAACATCAACTGGCGGCGCAGGCCGGGGATCGCCGGGGGAAGCGTCGCGCCGGCGCCGGCGGACGCCTCCATCGCGGCGCTAAGTTCGATCTCGTCTTCATCGAGATCGCCAAGCGGCATCATCAGCGGCAACAACAAGGGCCGACCGGCGCCGAGGCGCCCGAAGGCCTCGGCGAGGCTACGGCAGGCGCGCCGCGTCGGCAGAAGGATGGTGACGCGCGCCAGCGCCAGGGGATCGGCAAGATCGGTGGCGGTGGCGACTCCCGCCGCCGCGCCGCCGCCGGCCGGCCGGCCGGCCTCGGGCCTCGCCAACACCCCCGCCGCCAGGGCGTCGACGAAGGGCATGCCCGGTGGGATGGTATAGACCGTCGGCGCGCTCTCGCCCCGGTCCCTGGCGCCCCGGTCCCTGGCGCCCCGGTCCCTGTTCGAAGATCCGTTCACCGGCGGCCCTCAAGGCGCGTCATCGGCGGCCCTTTTCGCCTCCTCGGGGCCGGCGCCGAGATGGCTTTCGGCGAGCTCCAGACCCTCGGGCGTTCCGATATGATACCACTCTCCGTCATGGACCAGGCCGAACAGCCGCCCTCTGGCTTGGGCGGCATCGTAGAGCAGGTTGAGCGAGAACCGTCCGTCCGGCGCCGGATCGAACAGGCGGGGATGGAGAAGCTGGATGCCGGTGAAGACGAAGGGCGCCCCGGCGCCCTCCTGGCGCCGCTGCAGGGTGCCCAGCCGTTCGCCCTCGGGATCGATGAAAAAATCGCCGGCGCCGTCATAACCGATGGCGTCCGCCGTCCCCTGCAGGAGCAAGAGCGCATCCATCTTGGTCTCGTCCCAGGCGCCCGCCAGACGCTTGGGCGCCGGGGCGTCGCCGTCACGCCAGACGACGTCGCCGTTGACGACGAAGAACGGCCCCGGTCCCAACTCATCCAGGGCGCGGAAGACGCTGCCGCCGGTCTCCAGCAATTCGGTCTCCGGCGCCAGGCGCACCTCGGGGCTCTGCCGATCCGCCAGGTGCTCGGCGATCATCTCGCCCTGGTGATGGGTGTTGACGACGCACTCGCCGACGCCCGATGCGGCCAGGTGATCGAGTACGCGATCGAGCATCGCCTTGCCGGCGACGGGGATCAGGGGCTTGGGCAGGCTCTCGGTCAGCGGGCGCATGCGCCGCCCGAGACCCGCCGCCAGCACCATGGCCCTTCGCGGCGGCGTCATCGGCGCGCCCCGGCTTCCGGGATGCGGCGGGCGTCGGCCGGGAAGTGTTCCCCGAACCAGTCTTGCAACGGCGCCAGAACGGGATGCGCGAGGTCGCCCTCGAGCAAGCGCCAGACCCGGGGGATGTGAACGAGATAAGCGGGTTTGCCGTCGCGCCGGGCCAGGCGGGTGAAGATGCCGATGATCTTGGCGTTGCGCTGGGCGGCGAGAACGGCGGCGGAAGCGGCGAACGCGCCGCGGTCGAGATCGGGAAAGGCGGCGAGATAACGGGCCATCAATTCGTCGGCGAGGCCGGGTTGAATATCCCGGCGCGCGTCTTCCAGCAGCGAGATCAGATCGTAACTGACCGGGCCGGAGACGGCGTCCTGGAAATCCAGCAACCCGCAGGCCTCTATTCCCTCGCGCCCCGCTAGCCCCATCAGATTGTCGACGTGAAAGTCGCGCAGCACCAGGGTCTCGGGCACCGCCCGGGCGACCGGCAGCAATCGGCGCCAAAGGTCGAAATAACCGGACACCGCCGCGTCGGGAAGTTCGGCCATGACCGCCGGCGCGTACCACTCGACCAGGAGACCGGCTTCTTCGAACAGACGCCGATCGTCATAGGGCGGCAAGGACGGCGGGATCGCCCTTTCCCCGGGGATGCGGTGAAGGGCGATGAGGACATCGACGGCGAGGGCCAAGAGAGCCCTTTCGTCGGCGCCGCCATCGAGCAGGCGGGTATAGGTGTCGTCGCCGAAATCCTCGATCAGCGCCAGCCCGGCGCCGGCATCGGCGGCGAAGATCCGCGGCGCGCTGAAACCGAGCCCGCCGAGGTGTCGGGCGATGGCGATCCAGGAACGGACGTCCTCTTGCGGCGGCGGACCGTCCATCAGCATCGCCCGGCGGGTGCCATCCGTCAGGCGGATGTAGCGGCGGAAAGAGGCATCGCCGGCGAGCGGCGCGCGCCTCGCCTCCGCCCACCCGTTGGCGTTGAGGAACCGGGCGATTTCGGCGTCACGCTCAACCATGAAGGTCCAACCGCCGGAGCCTCGCGGCCCAACCGCCGGTGCCCGTCAGCCGCGCCGTTCGCGCCGCCCCCCCGTCCGCCATCTCGAAGCGGATATCGAGCCGGTCCCAGGGACAGAGCGAGCCAAGATTCTCGGGCCACTCGATGAGCGAGATCGCCGTCGAGAACGCCTCATCGATGCCGAGCTCGATCGCGTCCTCGGGCCTGGCGATGCGAAAGAGATCGAAATGCCACACCGGGACATCCCCGCATGGGTAAATCTGCACCAGGGTGAAGGTCGGACTGGGGACTTCCTCGTGCACGCTTGCGCCCGCCGCCTGGTCGCGGGCGTGGATGAAGGCGCGGGCGAACGTGGTCTTGCCGGCGCCGAGATCACCGGACAATCCGATCACGTCGCCCCGCCCGGCAACGCCCGCCACCACTCCGGCCAAGGCAGCCGTATCGCCGGCACCGGGAAGCGCGATCTCGATGACGGCATGACTGGGCGACCGCGGCGGTGGGGATGCGGACATCTCTTGATTTGTAACCGCCCCCGATGACGCCTGCAACCGTCCAGGGGGGGCGAAGTCAAGCCGCCCATGGCGCGTCCTACCGGCCGGCGGAGCGATGGGTGCGCGCGACGCCGGCGGCACCGCGCGCGGATGATGCGATCCGGTGGTGAAATGGCGCGGCCGCGGGGCTTCCTCAAGCGTTGGACGCGAGATCCGGCGTTGAGTCCACGCGCGGCTCGGCGGGAAGACGGCAGGTCACGGTGGCGCCCTTTCCCGGTTTCGACTTCAACTCGACATCGCCGCCATGGAGTTCGACGAAGCTCTTGACCAGGGCGAGGCCGAGGCCGATGCCCGTCGAGACGCCCTCGCTGCGCGCGCCGTGCTCGAACTTCTCGAATATCCTGGCCTGGTCTTCCTCATCGATGCCAACGCCGGTATCGGCGACCTCGAGGAACACGTCGCCATCCTTCCGCCTGGCCGAAAGGGTAATCGTTCCGTCTTCCGGCGTGTAGCGGATGGAATTGCTGAGCAGGTTGAAGAGCGCCTGTTTCAAGCGTCTCCCGTCGGCGACCATCTCGCCGATATCGTCGGCGCAGTCGAGCTCGATCGTGATCCTCTGGTTGCCGCTGCGCTGCTTGGCGAGACCGAGGACGCTGGTCATCATGTCGTGGATGTCCACCGGCTGCAGATCGAGCGCCAGCTGTCCCGCCTCGATCATCGCCAGGTCCAGGATATCGTCGATCAGGCCGAGGAGCTGCCGCGAGGATTCGAGGATGCCGTGGGTGTATTCCACCTGGCGCGGCTGCAGCTTGCCGAAATATTCGTTGGTGAGGATCTCGGTGAAGCCGATGATGGAGGTCAGCGGCGTGCGCAACGCATAGGACACGCTGGCGATGAACTCCGATTTCAGCCGGTCGGCGGTCTCCAGGGCCTCGTTGCGTTCGCGCAAGGCGCGCTCGACCTTGATGGAGTCGGTAACGTCGAGATAACTGAACAGCACGGCGCCGTCGGGAAGGGGCACGCTGGCGTAATCGAGTATGGTGCCGTCGGTGCGTTCGAACCGCCCGGTCCTGGGCGAATGATCGGTTGCCCGCGAGATCACCTTGGCCTTGAACGCCTCCCAGTCATCACCCGAATTGAACAGGTCCTTGGCCGCCTCGACGAGTTCCGTCAACCTCGGTTCGGTCTCGAGCATCTCGGTCTCGAACCGCCACATGCGTTGGTAAGCCGGGTTGTGCAGCTTCAGCCGGCCATCCCCGCCGAACACGGCGACGGCCTCGAGAAGGTGGTTCAGGGACTCCTGCTGCACGGCGATCAGGGTGTTGTAGGAGCGCTCCAGCGTCATCCGGTCGGTGACGTCTTCATAGGTGTAAAGAAGCCCGCCCAAGGGGTGGGGATTGACGACCATCCTCAGGACGCGCTCGTCGGGCAGGTGCAGAAGCTCCTCCAGCGGCTCGATCAGCGAGGTGAACAGGTCCGACTGGGCCGCTTTGTACGCCCTGAAGTCGGCCTGTTCGGGCAGCCGGCGGTGAATGCGAAGCTCCTCGAGGATTTCGCCCTGGGTCGGTTCGGTCCGCAACCATTCCTCGTCCAGACCCCATAGCTTGGCGTAGGTCGAATTGAAGAAATTCAGTGTCGTGTCGGCGCCGTAGATGACGATGGCGGTGCCGAGCTTCTCGAGGACCTCGCCGTGGGCGGCGACGTGCCGCGTCATCTTGTCCTCGGCCTGTTCCAGTTCGGTGCGGTCGAGGGCGAAGCCGGCGATCGAGCCGGTTTCGGCGATCGGCAACTCGGTGATTTCCAGCAACCGCCTTTGCCCATCGATCACGGTGTGAATGCTTTGGGTCTCGGCGGCGCCCGAGTCTTTGGCGCGCGCCGCGAGTTCCTTGCCCCAACCCGTCGGGCCGCCGGCAATCTCCCTCCTTTCCTCTATCGCGGCGGCCGGCGAGGCGGCGTCCACGGCGCGGGCGAAAGCGCCGTTGCAGTCCACCAGCTCGAGGTCCGGATCGCGCAACCAGATCGGCACGTCGACAAGGTCCAGCAACCGCCTGAATTCCTCGCCCTTGGCGATGAGCGAGGCCACCGAGCCGGAAAGATCCCGTATCTCCCGGGCCCTCTCGCTGACATCGTGGAACCACACCATATCGGCGAGGGGCTCGCCGCCGGAGCCGCCGGCGCGCTTGCCCGTGGCCTCGAAGGCGCGCTCGCCGTCAAGGCTTGCAAGCGTCAAACGGAACTCCTCGCCGGCGTTCCTCAACCGCCCGACCGCATCCTCGAGCCGGGCCGCGTCATCGCCCGCAAGCCTGGCCATCACGTCCGACAAATCCCCGATCTCGGTGGCTTTGGCGCCCAACACCGTCGCCAGGGTAGGGCCGATGATCTCAGGCCCGCCGGCCACGCTCCAGGAACAGAACCCCGCCGGCGTGCCGGCGACCAGCGCCTCGGCCCCGGCGGCGCGGCGGGTGGCGTTTTCGGTCTCGGAAATAAGGATATCGAGGCGGCGGCGGGTATTGTAGGCGGCAAGCGCGGCGCCGATCAGGCCGGCAAGGAGGGCCCCGGCCGTGGCGCTGAATATGGCGACCTCGGCGCCGGTCGCGGCCTCGGCCGGCACCGGCCAAAGGGCGCCAAGCACGGCGGACCAGGCTCCTAGCCGAAGAGCCCGCAAGGCCGTCGGATGTGTCACCCTTCCATGAAAGCAAGTACCCGGCGTCACGGCCCGAGTGTAGGCCCGAACGATTCCCGGAACAAGACCGGCCAAGACCCCATGGCGCGATGGATCAGTAGCGGTAATGGTCCGACTTGAACGGCCCCTCGCGCGGCACGCCGATGTAATCCGCCTGCTCCTGGGAAAGCTCGGTGAGCGTCGCCGCCACCTTCTTCAAATGCAGCCGCGCCACCTTTTCGTCGAGGTGCTTGGGCAGAAAGTAGACCTTGTTCTGGTAATTGCCGGGGTTCTGCCATAACTCGATCTGCGCCATGACCTGGTTGGTGAAGGACGCGCTCATGACGAAGCTCGGATGGCCGGTGGCGCATCCGAGATTGACCAGACGCCCCTTGGCGAGGACGATCAAGCGCTTGCCGTCGGGAAACACCACCTCGTCGACCTGGGGCTTGACTTCCTCCCACGTCAAGTTCTCGAGCGCCGAAATCTGGATCTCGCTGTCGAAGTGGCCGATATTGCAGACGATGGCCCGGTCCTTCATGGCGCGCATATGATCGAGGGTAATGACGTCGATATTGCCCGTCGCGGTGACGAAAATGTCGCCGACGGGCGCGGCCTCCTCCATGGTGACGACTTGATAGCCTTCCATCGCCGCCTGAAGGGCGCAGATGGGGTCGATCTCGGTGACCATGACCCTGGCGCCCTGGCCGCTCAGCGACGCGGCGCAACCCTTGCCGACGTCGCCGAAGCCGCAGACCACGGCGGCCTTGCCCGCCAGCATCACGTCGGTGGCCCGCTTGATACCGTCGATCAGGCTTTCCCTGCAGCCGTAGAGGTTGTCGAACTTCGACTTGGTGACCGAGTCGTTGACGTTGATCGCCGGCGCCATGAGGGTGCCGGCCTTCGCCATCTCGTAAAGGCGCAACACCCCCGTGGTGGTTTCCTCCGAGATGCCTTTCACCTCGGCCATCAGATCCGGGAACTTCTCGTGCATCATCACGGTCAGATCGCCGCCGTCGTCGAGCACCATATTGGGCCGCCAGCCATCGGCGCCTTCGATGGTCTGCTCGATGCACCATTCGGACTCCTCCTCGGTCTCGCCCTTCCAGGCGAACACCGGGATACCGGCCGCCGCCATCGCCGCGGCGGCGTGATCCTGGGTCGAGAAGATGTTGCATGAGCTCCAGCGCAGGCTGGCGCCGAGATCGACCAGGGTCTCGATCAGCACGGCGGTCTGGATCGTCATGTGCAGGCAGCCGGCGATGCGGGCGCCCTCGAGCGGCCGGGACGAACCGAACTCCTCGCGCAACGCCATCAGGCCGGGCATCTCGCTCTCGGCGATGCTGATCTCGCGCCGCCCCCAATCGGCGAGGGAAATGTCGGCGACCTTGTAATCAGAAAAAGCGCTCATCTACGTCTCCTGACGGACCGTTGAGGCGACGGACGGCAAAGATCGCCGCCGGAAAGCGCGCCACAGGCGCTTTCGCCGGCCGGACCCCGCGCCCAGGGATCGCCGGACCATGCAATGGAATGTTCGACCGAATACATTTCCCCGGTTAAGAAAGCATAAAACCAGCTTCGGAAAAGACAGCTTTATATAGGCGCCGGCGGGGAGGGACGCAATCCGCCCGGCATCAATCCTCGGCGAACTTGCTCTCGATCAGATCGGCGAGCGCCGCCACGGCATCATCCGCTTGCGCCCCCCGGGCGCCGATTTTCAGGCGGCACCCCGGACCGGCGGCCAACATCATCAACCCCATGATCGAAAGACCGGAGACGACATTGCCGTTATTGGCGACGGTGATTTCGGCGGAGAAAGAGCCGGCGAGCTTGACGAACTTGGCGGCGGCGCGGGCATGAAGGCCGCGGCGGTTGACGACGGTAACGGTGCGGACCGTCCGGCGCGCACCAGCCTTGGCGCGCCCGGCCTTGCCCGGCCCCTCGCGCTCCGGTGGGGGGCTAATCCGCGCCCCCTTTTTCTCCGGCGTTGGCCAGCAGGATGGAGGCCACGTTGATATATTTGCGGCCCGCGTCCTGGGCCGAAGCGACGGCGTCGGCGAGGGGTTCCGTTTCCCTGACGCTGGCGAACTTGATCAGCATCGGAAGATTGACCCCGGCGACGACCTCGACATCCGCCTTACCCATGATCGAAATGGCCAGATTGGACGGCGTGCCGCCGAACATGTCGGTCATCAGGGCGACGCCGGAACCGTCATCGACCTCGTCGATGCATGCCAGGATCTTCCTGCGGTGCTCCTCCATATCGTCCTCGGGACCGATACAGACGGAAGCAACGTTCTTTTGCGGACCGACGACATGCTCGAGCGCGGCGATGAATTCCTCGGCCAGCCGGCCGTGCGTGACCAGCACCATGCCAATCATGTTCCCTTGCCCTTCCTTGCCAATCGGGATCCCGGCGCCAGGCCGGGTCCCTTAGAGCGGTTCATCGCACCGGCATTATAGACCCCGTCCCGATGCGGACCGCAAGGCGAACCTTCGCCGCCGCCGATGCCTCGAACGGGGCGAGCGCGATCAGCGCCACGGTGATGCCGAGATACTCGCAACTCCCGGTTTCGGGCAACCGTTCGACCTCGGCCGCGGACACCAGATCGACCACGAGTCCGAGCGGCGCTTCGGCCGCCCCTTCCAGACGCACGACGCCGATGCCCCTGATCTCGATGGCGCCGGCGAAGTCGGGCGGCGGCGAAGCGATCACCCGGTCCCCTCGGCGCCTCAAGGTGACCTGGTCATCGGCCACCAGGCGGGCGCCATGGTCGAACAGACGGAGCGCCAGGTCCGACTTGCCGCTGCCCGGCGGGCCACGCAGCAAGCAGGCGACGCCTTCCAGTTCAACGCAGGTGCCGTGGACCTGGATCATCGATACCTTTCGGCTGCTTCCGGCATCGGCGCCGGCGTTCCGTCCCATCCGACTATGCCTTCCGCATATACCTAATCTTCGCCCTCCACCGGCAAGGCGATGGAGAACCGGGCGCCGGCGATGCGGCCGTCGTCGTAGATGTTCTCGGCCAAAATATTGCCGCCGTGGGCCTCGATGATCTGCTTGGAGATGCTGAGGCCAAGGCCCGAGTGGGTGCCGAACTTCTCGCCCTTGGGGCGCTCGGAATAGAAGCGCTCGAACACGGCGTCGAGCTTGCCCTCGGCCAACCCCGGCCCCTGATCCTCGACGGTGATCCTGACGAACGATCCTTCGCGCCATGCCCTGAGCGTGATCGTACCCTCGGCGGGGCTGAAGGAGATGGCGTTGTTGACCAGGTTGCGGAAGACCTGCACCAAACGCCCCTCGATTCCGAAAACTTCCAGTTTCTCCTGATCGGAGAGCCTCAGTTCGAGGCGCACACCCTTGTCCTCCGAGGTCGCGCGATGGACGTCCCGAAGGGTCTCGAGCATGCGCCCGAGATCGACCGGCTCGCTCTCGGCGCGCGACAGCTCGGCGTCGAGCCGCGATGCCTCGGAGATGTCGCTGATCAGCCTGTCGAGGCGTCCAACGTCGTCGAGAACGATGGCCATCAGGCGTCGCTGCTGCTCCGGCTCCTCCACCCTGGCCACGGTCTCGATGGCGCTGCGCACGCTGGTCAGGGGATTCTTGATCTCATGGGCGACGTCGGCGGCGAATTTTTCGATCGCGTCCATGCGTTGCCACAAGGCGTCGGTCATGTCCCGAAGCGCCGCGGAGAGATCGCCGATCTCGTCCCCGCGGTTCGAGAAATCCGGGATGGTGACCTTGCGGCCCTGGCCGTGGCGCACCCGGTCGGCGGCGTCGGCGAGACGCTTCATCGGGCGGGCGATGGTGCCGGCGAGATAGAACGAAAGGCCGATCGTGATGACCAGGACGATGGCGAACACCTTGAGGATGTCGAGGCGCAATTCGCGCAGCTTCTCTTCGATGCCGGCATTCGATTTGGACAACATCAAGACACCCAGCACCTGCTTGTAGCGCTGAACCGGAACCGCCACGGAAA
>JADFPK010000029.1 GCA_022562375.1 Pseudomonadota bacterium | reverse complement strand
GGGTTCACGACGCTCAAGGTCAAGGTCGGCAAGGATGTCGACGGCGACCTCGCGCGCGTCGCCGCCACCCGGCAGGCGGCGCGGGGCCGGGCGAGCATCCGTATCGACGCCAACCGGGGTTTCAGCGAATCACAGGGCTGCCGCTTCGCGGCGGCGCTCGACGCCCAGGGAATCGAGCTCTTCGAGCAACCTTGCGGCGCCGATGATTGGGCCGCCAACGCCGCCGTTGCCAAAGTTTCGGCCGTTCCGGTGATGCTCGATGAATCGGTCTATGGCGTCGCCGATATCGAACGGGCGGCCGGGATCGAGGGGATCGGTTTCATCAAGCTCAAGCTCAAGAAGTTCGGCCGTATGGACCTCCTCGAGGCGGCGCTCAAGCGCATCCGCGATCTCGGCATGGAGCCGGTGCTGGGCGACGGCACCTCGGCCGAGATCTGCTGCTGGATGGAGGCCTGCGTCGCCCGCCTGGTGATCGACAATGCCGGCGAGATGAACGGCTATCTCAAGCCCAAGGCGCGGCTGTTCGCCGACCCGCTTGGTTTCGAAAACGGCGCGATGGTCCTGAAAGCGGGGTTCGTGCCGGAAATCGACCGCGAGACGCTGATGCGCCACACCGTGAAGGCGGAACGAATCTCCCGGCCCGCCGCGGGTGTTCGCGGCGCCGCCGTATAGTGCTCTGATCGGAGGACGTTTTAGGCGTTGGCGGCGGGCGCGCGAAGGCCGTGGCCTTCGCCACGGCCTTCACTTCCTTGGGAATGACCGGCCGGCCTCCCGTCGCAAATAATTGCGCTGGCCGGGACGTTGGTCAAGTCGCGCCGTTCGAATGCTTGTATCAGGTACCGGATCGCCGGAGGAAATCTGGCCGACGCAAAGAAACCGCGTTTTCCCGGCGCCGGCGTAACTGGATCGTGGCTGCGAGACCGTGGTGTTAGTCGGCGCTTGCCCGCGTCACAATAACCCGTCCCCTGCCACGCTTGAGAATATAACCACCGCGCGGGATCGAGAGATTCTTCTTCTTGATCAGGGCGACGAGTTCGCCGGCGATCGTCTCGGCGGTCTTGTCGGTATCCCCGTTCGCGCCCTTATTCTGGGTCTTGAGCCATTGGGTGAATGCCTTGGTGCCGATATCCTCCCCCACGGACTTCCGTAAAGCAGTGAGCTTACGCAACTGGCCCTTGGTCAGTCGTTCTTGGTCCAATTTTTGTGATGACTTACGCGCCATTTTGGTATCTCCCAAATATATTACTGATCTAATGGTGATATTATTTAATAGATGACAAATGTCGATTTGTAAAGCCGCAATGCAAGGACGCGCTCCGTTAATTTTGGCCTCAAAGGATTCTGGCGCGGCTCGTTTCATCCGCGTTTGAAGCCGTGCTTCGTCCTCGGGCGATCTGACGGGCGCGGGCGCGGCGGCCTCGCCGGCGATCGCGATCGGCCGGAGTCGAAGGGGCCGAACTCGCCCCTTCCGTGGCCGGGGCGGGTTCGGCCACGGCAACGGGCCGATTGTCGAACACCTTGAATTTCCATCACTTTTGGACATTCAAGAGGACCGTTTGGCTTAAGGGACCCTTAAGGACTTAGGCTAATAATTGGCGCTCCGGGGTGAATGGGCGCCGGGGTCACCGGACCCGGCGATAGTCATCCGCAAATTCGGGAGCCGAACCGGCCGGACCATTGTCTTGTCCAATATCTAATCCCGTGATGAAAATGGAGGACCTGGGATGCTGCTAGGGGATCTTTTGGTAGCGAACGGCGTGGTGTCGAAGGAGGACGTCCGCAAAGCGACCGAGAGACAAAAGACCGCGGGCGGGCTCTTGGGCGAGAATTTGGTCGCCCTCGAGGTGGTCACGGCCGAACAGTTACAAGAGGTTATCGCCACATTCCCGGATACGCCGAAGAATATCGCCGACACCGGGCTGAAGGCCTCTTTCATCGAAACCCTGATGTTAAAACTGATGTACGTGCACGGTTATGAGATGCCTACCGAAGTGGCGGCGGCTCTCAAGCTGTCGACGACGATCACCAACGAGGTACTGGATGCGGCCCGCGACAAGGGTCTGTTGGAGGTTCTCGGTTCGAGCGGCGGCACCATAACGGCGGAGCTTCGCTTCGCGTTGACCGGCAAGGGAAGGGATTGGGCGACCGAGGCGCTGGATCAATGCCAGTATATCGGCGCCGCGCCGGTGCCGCTCTCGGCTTATTGCGACCAGATAGAACGCCAGGCGATGAGCACCGAACGGGTCAGCCAGGACGTCCTGACGCAGAACGTTTCCCATCTGGTCCTGCCCGACGGCTTCATCGACGAGCTTGGCCCGGCGGTGAACTCCGGCCGCGCCATACTGCTCTATGGCCCGCCGGGCAACGGCAAGTCATCCATCGCCGAGGCGATCGGCGCGTCGTTCGAGGGTATCGTCTATATCCCCTATGCCATCGAGGTCGACGGTCAGATCATCAAGGTCTTCGACCCGACGGTTCACGATCTCGCCGGCGAGGAAGAAGAGCCGAAGGAAAAGGTCAGGGCCCTTATCCATAACGATGACGATGACGGTGACGTGCCGCTGCGCAAGGAAGACATCGATCAACGCTGGGTGGCGTGCAAGCGGCCGGTGATGATCACCGGCGGTGAACTGACCCTCGATATGCTCGACTTCCGGTACGATACGACCTCCAGATTCTATGAGGCGCCGTTACAGGTCAAGGCGATGAACGGCGTCTTCATCATCGACGATTTCGGCCGCCAGGCGGTGGCGCCGAAGGATCTCTTGAACCGGTGGATCATTCCGTTGGAAAAGCGCGTCGACTATCTGGCCCTGCACACCGGCAAAAAATTCCTGATCCCGTTCGACGAGTTGGTGATATTTTCGACCAATCTTTCGCCGGCCGACTTGATGGACGAGGCCTTTCTCAGGCGCATCCCCTACAAGATCCCGATGGAAAGGCCCAGCGTCGAAGACTTCATCCAGATTTTCGTGAGGGTTTGCGAGGATAAGAAGATCAAGCTTCCCGAGGACCTGCTCGATTACGTCTTCAACTCCTTCTACAAGAAACAAGGCGAAAAGCTGGCGAGCCACCACCCCAAATTCATCGTCGAACGGATCTTCGACAAGAGCCGTTATACCGGTGGCGAGCCCCATCTGGACCGCGCCTCGGTGGATTTTGCCTTGAGGAACCTCGCCATCCGGGGAGGCGAGGACAACGAACCCATCATCGTCAACAACCCCGGGCCAAGCTGACGCCGCCAAGCCGACGTCGCGGGTTCGGGACCGGTGGGAGAGACCCGCCGGCGTCCGATCGGCGGCCTACCACTGCCGGCAACGCCGGCGTATGCGCCGGTACTCGCCGGGGGTGTCGAGCGCCGCCTGATCCTTGCGAAGCGCGTCCATCATCTCCTGATAGACCGGTGTCAGCAGTTCTTGCGACAACCCCTCCATCCGCTCCTTCGCTTGCGTGGGCGAGGAGACGACGACGGGTTCGAGGCCCGTCGGTATGACATAGGACGTCAGTGCCTTGCGGACCTTGGGGGCGTAAAGCTCGAGGCTCGCCCGCGCGACGCGGACGTGGTCTTCCTCGTGAAGCAGGATCTCATGATAGGGACATGAGCCCGGCTGGTACTCCTTGGCGACATAGATGTCCATGCTCGGGTAACGCAGGGTCACGTCGATCCCGGTGACGAAGAAGCAATAGGTCTTGCCCACCGGCACATAGGAATATCTGGCGGCGGTCTTGATCTCGAGCGGGTAGCTGGTCAAGCCGAGGATTTGAGAACCCGGCCCGTGGGGCGCCAACCGGCCGAGCTGCCGGATGGAAAGACCGTGATTTATCGGCGCGCCCGGGACTTCGATCTTGACGTTCACGTCGTAGGGGGCCTTGGGGAAGATCGGGCATTTGTGGCCCGGCTTGATTCGCGGCACCGCCGCGATTCGCGTCGACAGGATTTGCTGCTGCATGCCGGTGGCGGCTTGGCTGCCGCCGCCGGCCGCTTTTTTGCGCTTGGCCTCGAGCTCGCGCAGCCCGCGCCTGGCCTTGGCATCGCCCTTATCGGCGGCGGTGCGCAGCCAGGCCATGGCCATATCGGTATTTCGCTTGACCCCCTTGCCCTTTGCCAGTAGATCGCCCAACTTGCGCTGCGCCGCCACATGGCCTTGCTCGGCGGCAAGCTCGTACCACGTGGCGGCCTTGGCGTAGTCCTTCTTCCCCCAGAGACCGGCAACGTACAGATCGCCGACCGCGTTCTGGGCATCGGCATCGCCGTTCTCGGCGGCGCGCGCATACCACGTCGCCGCCTGGGAGAGACCGCGCTCGACTCCGAGGCCGTGTTGATACAAAAGCCCCAGATTGTATTGGGCCAAGGCATCGCCGCGCTCGGCGAGCGGTTTCCAGATGCGGTGGGCGGCGGTGTAATCGCCGCGCTTGTAGGCGGCATAACCGTCATCCGTCTGGCTCCATCCCGGCGCCGCCAGGGTGAGCGAGAGCCCGAGTGCGAGCCCCGCGCGAAGCACCGCGCGACGAAGCCGCCGGGGGAATGTATCCCCGGCGTTATGCCCGGCCCGGCGCCCGGCGGGATGAGGTTGGCGGGCAATCCGCATGTGCTCGAAGGACCCCTTAAACGCCCATTATTTAATGGATCGACTTTACCACAGATCGGCGCCGGGGGGCGTGCCAAGCGCCATTTTTTGCCTCCGGGAGGTCCCATAAGGTGGGAACATAACAGGAACATCCGGATCGGCCGTCGCTCTCTTGGCGCCATCTTGAATGCGCTATCCGAATCATCCGCCGGCATCGAAAAGTGGACCTTGGCGGGCTTGAGGGCGGCGGCCACCGGGGGCGGCCCATCCCGCTTCCTCGGATCCCGCCGGCCACCGGCTTGACAGCGCCCCCGTTCCAATTGAAGCTGTCGGCGAATCGCCCCCACCCCCGCCCGTCGGAAATAACGGAATTGACGACAGGACGATGCACGGCACCCAGTTCGACCTTCTCAAAACCCGCCGGTTTCTGCCGCTGTTCGTGACCCAGTTTCTCGGCGCCTTCAACGACAATACGTTCAAGAACGCCCTCCTCATCCTCATCACCTATCGCCTGGCGGTAAAGACCGGGCTCGACGGCCGCATCCTGGTGACCGCCGCGGCGGGTATCTTCATTCTTCCCTTCTTCCTGTTCTCGGCGGTGGCGGGGCAGCTTGCGGACAGGCTGGAAAAGTCGCGCCTGATCGCCATCATCAAGTTCGTCGAGATCGTGCTGATGGCGCTCGCCGCGATCGGCTACACCTCGGGCAATGTCACGGTGCTGATGGTGGTGCTGTTCCTCATGGGCGCCCAGTCGGCTTTCTTCGGTCCCCTGAAATACGCCATTCTTCCGGACCATCTGGGTGAAAACGAACTGATCGGCGGCAACGCCCTGATCGAGGCCGGGACGTTCCTGGCGATCCTGCTCGGCACTGTTTTCGGCGGCCTGCTGATCCTCACCGAGGAGGGAGCGGCATGGGTGTCCGTCATGGTGATCGTCGTGGCCCTGGCGGGATGGGTGGGGAGCCTGTTCATTCCGGCGGCGGGACCCGCCGACCCCGATCTGGCGATCAACCCCAACATTTTCGGCGAGACGGTGGCGATCATTCGCCACGCCGCCGCCAACCGGGCGGTCTATCTCTCGATTCTCGGCATTTCCTGGTTCTGGTTCGTCGGCGCCACCTTCCTCGCCCAGTTCCCGACCTACGCCAAGGACATTCTCGGCGCCGACGAGCAGGTGGTGACCCTGTTCCTGGTGACCTTTTCGCTCGGCATCGGCGCCGGCACGCTGCTCTGCAATCGGGCGCTCAAGGGAGAGGTCAGCGCCAAGTACGTGCCCCTCGGCGCCCTTGGCATGGCGATCTTTTCAATCGATCTCTATTTCGCCAGCGTCGGCGGCACTGCCGCCGCCGGCCTCCTCGACGCGGCCCGCTTCCTCGCCATCGCGGCGAACTGGCGGATAATGGCGGATCTGGCCTTGATCTCCATTTGCGGCGGTTTTTACATCGTTCCGCTTTACGCCATCCTGCAAACCCGTTCGGAGGCCAGCCACCGTTCCCGCAACATCGCCGCCAACAACATCGTCAACGCCGCGTTCATGGTGGCTTCGGCGATGATTACGGCGGCCATGTTCTCCGCCGGCTTCTCGGTCACCCAGGTGTTTCTCGCCATGGCGGTGGCGAATGTCGCGGTCGCTGGCTACATCTGCAAGCTGCTGCCCGACGAGGTGCTCCGCGCCATCGTCCGCTGGCTGTTTTCGCTCGCCTACCGGGTCGAGGTCACCGGCCTGGAAAACTACAAGCTGGCCGGGGATCGCGTCGTCATCGTCGTCAACCACACGTCTTTCCTGGACGCCGCCCTGGTCGGCGCCTGCCTTCCGGAAACGCCGACCTTCGCGATCGATAGCTCCATCGCCGGGAAGTGGTGGGTTAAGCCGGCCTTCCTGCTGTTCGATCTCATGCCGCTGGACCCCGCCAATCCGATGGCCATCAAGAGCCTGGTCGGGGCGGTGAAGCAGGGCAAGAAGTGCGTCATTTTTCCCGAAGGCAGGATCACCGTTACCGGGGCGCTGATGAAGGTCTACGAAGGGCCGGGGATGATCGCCGATCTGGCGGCGGCGACGATCCTGCCGATCTGTATCGAAGGCGCGCAATATTCGCCGTTCTCGCGGTTGAAGGGCAAGCTCAGGCTTCGCTGGTTCCCCAAGATCAGCCTCAGGATTCTGGAGCCCCGGCGATTCGAGGTGCCGGCGGACATCAAGGGCCGCCGGCGGCGTCAGATCATCGGCGCCAAGCTCTACGACCTCATGAGCGACATGATGTTCGAGTCCGGTCGAGTGGACACCACCTTGTTCGGCGCCCTGCTCGAGGCCCGGAGCGTCCACGGCGGCGGCTGTGCCGTGGTCGAGGACATCGATCACAAACCACTCAGCTACAACCGGCTGATCACCTCATCCCTGGCGCTTGGGCGCAAGCTCGCGCGGGACACCGGCCCGGGGGAATATGTCGGCGTGCTGTTGCCCAACTCGGTGGCGGTGGTGATTGCCTTCTTCGCCTTGCAGGCCTTCGGCCGCGTCCCGGCCATGCTCAACTTCGCGACCGGCGTCGGCGACATGGTCTCCGCCTGTAAGACCGCCGGCGTCGGGACGGTCCTGTCATCGCGCCGCTTCGTTACGGCCGCCAAGCTGGAAGCCGCCGTCGAGGCCATCGCCGGGTGCGCCGAGATCGTGTATCTCGAGGACATCCACCAAGATCTTGGCGCCATCGACAAAATCTTCGGCCTCCTCGTCGGCGCGGGGGCGCGTGTCCTGCATCGCTGGATCACGCCCGCTGTCGGGCCGGACGATCCCGCCGTCATCCTCTTTACCTCGGGCTCCGAGGGCACCCCGAAAGGGGTGGCGTTGAGCCACGTAAATTTTCTCGCCAACCGCTCTCAGCTGAGTTCGCGGGTCGACTTCAACCCGACCGATATCGTGTTCAACGCCTTGCCGGTGTTTCATTCCTTCGGCTTGACCGGTGGATTGCTGTTGCCGTTGCTCTCCGGTCTCAAGACATTCCTGTATCCCTCGCCCCTCCATTACCGCGTCGTGCCCGAACTGGCCTACGCCTGCAACGCCACCATCCTGTTCGGCACCGACACATTTCTTGCCGGCTACGCCCGCAACGCGCACGCTTACGATTTTTACAGCGTCCGCCATGTTTTCGCCGGCGCCGAAAGGCTGAAGGAGGAGACCCGCCGCGCCTGGGCCGAGAAGTTCGGTCTGCGCATCCTCGAGGGCTATGGCCTCACCGAGGCGGCGCCGGTCATCGCCACCAACACGCCGATGCACTACAAGGCCGGCACCGTCGGGCGGTTTTTGCCCGGCATCCGCCACCGGCTGGTCGAGGTGCCGGGGATCGCGCGCGGCGGGCGGCTCGAGATAGCGGGCCCCAATATCATGCTGGGTTACCTGAAGGCGGACCGGCCAGGAGAAATCGTGCCGCCGGAAGGGGGCTGGCATGACACCGGAGACATCGTCGAGATTGACCCGGACGGCTTCGTCAGCATCGTCGGCCGGGTCAAGCGCTTCGCCAAGATCGCCGGTGAGATGGTGTCCCTGACGGCGGTCGAGGAAAAGGTTTGCGCCTTGTGGCCGGAGCACGGTCACGTCGTCGTCGCGATTCCCGACAGCGTCAAGGGCGAGCGGCTGGTGCTGGTGACCGAGGCCGCCGAGGCCGACCGCTCCTCGCTCCGGGCCCATCTGCGCGACATCGGCGTGGCGGAATTGATGATCCCCAAGACGGTGATCACCGTAGAGAAGGTGCCGATCCTGGCTTCGGGGAAAACCGATGTCACGGCGGCCCGGAAACTGGCCGAGGACGCCGCCCGGCAGGTGGGCCCGGACGCAGGGTCCCGGCACGGGTCAAGCTGATCGGAGAACGCTCGGGACCTCCGCCGCGCGGACCGGCGGGGCTTGGAAAATCCTTCGGCGCTACGCCTTGTCGCCTCCGGCCCTGGTGCGAATGGTCGCGGCGCGCGTTTCCATGTTGGTCGCATCGTTGCCCCGTCCGGTCATGCGCAACAAGGCGGCATAGTTATCCAGCGTCGTCGCCACGTCCGGGTGTTCCTCTCCCAGGGTCTTCTCCAGGACCCCGAGCGACAGCTTGTAGAGGGGTTCGGCGGCGGCGAGCTTGCCATGGGTGCGGTAGAGCTCGGCCAGGTTTTCCAGGCTTATCGCCACATGGGGGTGCTCCGGCCCCAGGGCCTCGGTGTAGATACTGAGCGAGCGCTTGTAGAGGGTTTCCGCCTCGTCGAAATTGCCCGCATCGTCATGCATGCCGGCCAGGTTGTTGAGGGACGTGGCGACGTTGGGGTGCTCGGGCCCCAGGGATTTCTCCAATATGGCGACGGCGCGTCTCGACAGCGGTTCGGCATCGGCGAACCTTCCCTGGGCGTGGTAGACCTGCGCCAGGCTCTCGAGTGTCAGCGCCACCTGGGGATGGTCCGGGCCCGCCGCCTTCTCGCGGATTGCCAGGGCCCGCTCATAGAGCGGCTCGGCGAAAGCGAATTTCCTTTGGGCGCGGTAGGTTTGGGCCAGTTCATTCAGGCTGTTGGCGGTTTCCTCGTGATCCGGCCCGAAGGCCTTCTCGTCGACCGCGAGAGAGCGTTTGTAGAGCTGTTCGGCGTCGGCGTAGTCCCCTCTGGCGCGGTAGAGTTGGGCCAGGTTGGCAAGGCTCGTGGCCAAACGCGGGTCGTGCCGCCCGAAGCCTTCCGCCAGTCTCAAGGCGGCGCGGAGATGGGTCTCGGCCTCGTCATGGCTCGAACCGTCGAAAGCCAGGGTTCCGGCGTCGGTGTAACTTTCCCAGCGTTTGTTCTCGCGGGCCTCCTCGCGCCCGCCCGACCAGCGGCGCGCCCTGATGACGACGCCGACGCCGACCGCCAGAGACAGGACGCTGGCGGCGACGAGGAATTCGATGAGCCGCCAGGATACGACGTAGCGGTAGATGTCGGTGACGAACCCGCTCGTCGGCAGGAAATCCGGGACCTTTTTCGCCGTCCCGGCGGGCGGCGATGCGTCCGCGGGCGGTGTTTGCCCGGAGGGCGCTTGCGCCAACGCCGCCGATGAGGCGCCGCCAGCGGCCGCGCCGGCTATCAACAAAAGCACCGCACAGGCGGCCATGGCCGCTTTTGGTGTCCCCAACCCTGACATCTCTCCTCTGGCGGACGTTATTGTTGGTGCTTCGCGAGCGGTAATTGGGTCGACGCTAGCACAAACTTCCGCCCGGCGTAATACCCGGTGGTCCCGCCAGCCCGGCCGCCGCCGGGCGGCGCCGGCCGTGGCTCAGGCCTTGGTGACATAAGCGCGAAGCGCGTTGGCCTCGCGTTCGATCTCATCCAAGCGGTCCTTCACCACGTCGCCGATGCTGACGATGCCGCAAAGCTCGCCGTTCTCGGTGACCGGGATATGGCGGATTCGTTTCTCGCTCATGACCGCCATCAAATCCCCCGTGGTATCGTTCGGCGTGCAGGTCATCACCTCGGCCGTCATCAGCTCTTCGGCCCGCTTTTCCAGCAGATCGAGACCGTGATCGGCGAGACCCCTGACGATATCCCGCTCGGAAATGATGCCGAGCACCTTGAGGCCGTCGTCGCTGACGACGAGCGCCCCGATCTTTTCCTCTTTCAGCTTTGCCGCGATGTCGGTGATCGTCGCCTCCGGTGGCGCCGTCGCGACGGACGACCCCTTGATTCTCAGTATCGATGCAACATCCATGGTCCCCTCCGTTGATCCCTTGATACGGGTGACTATACGAGTGACTTCGCCCTCGATGAAATGACGCGACTGACGAATGTAAATTCTGTCGGCCGGGCGACTTAACGCGGCGCCCGAGCCCCAATATATGCTCCGGCATCGCTACCGGGGTCAATCCTCCCCGCCCTGGCCATCGCCCGGCGATGGCAGGAGGGCGTTGAAGAGGTCGATAGGCAGTGGAAAGACGATGGTCGAGGTCCTCTCCCCGGCGATGTCGTGGAGCGCATTGAGATAGCGCAGCTGCATGGCCTGTGGGTTCGCCGACATGATATTGGCGGCGTCCAGCAGCTTCTGGGCGGCCTGAAGCTCACCCGTGGCATTGATGATCTTGGCGCGGCGCATGCGCTCCGCCTCCGCCTGCTTGGCGATGGCGCGGATCATGCTCTCGTCCAAATCCACGTGTTTGATCTCGACGTTCAGCACCTTGATGCCCCAGGCGTCGGTCTGCTCATCGAGCAGGCGCTGAAGGTCCGCGTTCAGCTTGTCGCGTTCGGCCAGCATCTCGTCGAGCTCGTGCTGGCCCAGCACCGAGCGCAGGGTCGTCTGCGCCAGCTGGCTGGTGGCGGCGCGGAAATCCTCGACCTGGATGATGGCCCTCTGGGCATCGAGGACCCGGTAGTAGATGACGGCGTTGACCTTGACCGAGACGTTGTCCCGCGAAATCACGTCCTGGGTCGGCACGTCCAGCACGACGGTGCGCAGATCCACCCGCACCATCTGCTGGATGATGGGCACGACGATGATGAGGCCGGGCCCCTTGACCTTCCAGAAACGGCCGAGCAGGAAGATCACGCCGCGCTCATACTCGCGCAGGACGCGCAGGGTATAGATAGTGAATGCGAAGACGATGACGGCGCCGCCGAGATAGGCGTAAAATTCGATCGACATATCAGTCCTCCCTTTCTTGCTCCACCGGTTCCACCAACAGGGTCAGCCCTTCGATATCGGCGATGTGAACCCGCGCGCCGGGCTCGAGGGCCGCCGGCGCGCTTGCCTGCCAGGCCTCGCCATGCACCCGGATGGTGCCCTTGCGGTCCTGCCAGTCAATCACCCGGCCGGTACTGCCGAGAAGGTCTTCCCGGCCGCTGACCACCGGGCGCTTCCGCGCCTTGACCGCCATGGCGACCACGACGATGAAGAAGGCGCCGCTGGCCGCCGCCGCGACGGCGATAACCGGCCAGGAAATGCTGTAGCCCGGGACTTCAGTGTCGATAAGAAACACCGACCCGATGACTAAGGCAATAACGCCGCCGATGCCAAGGATGCCGAAGGAAGGCAGGAACGCCTCGGCGGTCATCAAGGCGATGCCGAGCACGATGAGGCCAAGACCGGCGTAATTGATCGGCAGGAGGTTGAGCGCATATAGAGCGAGCAGCAGGGAGATGGAGCCGACGACGCCCGGCACCACGGCGCCTGGATTCCAGAACTCGAGAACCACGCCGTAGAAACCGATCATGAGCAGGATGTAGGCCAGATTGGGATTGGTGATGACGGCCAGCAGTTCGTTGCGCCAATCGGGCGCAATAGTGATCACTTTCGCCCCCTTGGTGGCGAGAGCCCGCTCCGCCTTGAGCACGGTGACCTTGCGCCCGTCGATCTTCTCGAGAAGCTCCGTAATGTCGCGGGCCACGACATCGATCACCCCCTCCTTCAACGCCTCTTCGGCGGGCAGGCTGGCCGCTTCGCTGACCGCTTTCTCGGCCCATTCGACGTTGCGCCCGCGCATCTGGGCGAGGCCGCGGATATAGGCGACGGCGTCGTTCAGCGCCTTGTCGGCGATGGTGGGATGGTCGCCACGCTCCGCGGCCGGAGACTTTTTGG
>JADFPK010000232.1 GCA_022562375.1 Pseudomonadota bacterium | reverse complement strand
ATGCGCGGCGGACGGCGGCCGACCAGGCCGGCGATCTCCGTCAATATCTCGCGCAAACTCAGGTTCTCGGCGCCGAGGATATAGCGCTCGCCCACCCTTCCGCGTTCGAAGGCCAACAGGTGGCCCGAAGCCACGTCGTCCACATGGACCAGGTTCAGACCGGTATCGACATAGGCCGGCATGCGTCCGGCCGCGGCTTCGACGATCATCCGTCCCGTCGGCGTCGGCTTGATGTCGCGGGGGCCTATCGGCGTCGACGGGTTGACGATGACCGCGGGCAGGCCTTGTTCCGAAACCATCCGGCGCACCTCCTCCTCGGCCAGGAACTTGGACCGTTTGTAATGGCCGATCATGTCGTCGACGCTTACCGGCAAGTCCTCGTCCGCCGGCGTGCCGTCGGGGTGGAGGCCGAGCACCGCGACGGAGCTGGTATAGACGATGCGCCCGACCCCGGCATCCAACGCCGCTTCCATGATGTTGCGCGTGCCTTCGACGTTGTTGGCATACATTCGATCCGGATCGCGCACCCACAGGCGGTAGTCGGCGGCGACATGGTAAAGCGCATCGCAACCTTTGAGCGCGCGCGCCAGCGAAGCGCGGTCGCCGAGTTCGCCTTCGAGCGCTTCCACCCGAAGACCGTCGATATTGCGCCGGTCGCTTTCGGCGCGGACGAGGACGCGCACCGCCTTACCGGCGCCGATGAGCTTGCGGGCAACCGCCGATCCGACGAAGCCGGTGGCGCCGGTGACCAGCGCCGTCATCTCGGCGCCCCCGCGCGGACCCCGGGCGCCGGGGTCCGGCCGCCATCGCCGCCGGCCGTTATGCAAAGGGGTTTCGGCATATCCTCTTCATCGCCCGTCTGCGGCCAAGGATTTGAACCACTGAGGCACAGAGACACAGAGAAGAAGAAGTTTTTTTATCTTTAAGAATAAGATCACTTTTCCTCTGTGCCTCGGTGCCTCTGCCTGCCTTCGCCGAAGCGAAGCCCCGGCTTCGCGCAGGCAGGTGGTGAAAATCTCTTCTCATCAGTGCGCCATCGCCCGTCCGGGGCCGACTTGCGGTAACATCGCCCTTGCGGGTTCGGTCCCACTAGCGCAGGCGAAATCTACTATGAGTTCGAGAGCACGCTCAACCGGAGAGATCGTTCGGCCGCATGGCGGAGCGCCTTAGTATGCCCATCCCTGACTGGGGGCTCGCCCTCCTCATAGCGCCGTTCGCCGGCAGCTTCATCGGCGTGCTGATCACGCGCTTGCCGGTCGGGGCCAGGGTCGTGCTGGCGCGCTCGGCCTGTCCCGGTTGCGATCACGCGCTCGGTGTACGCGATCTCGTGCCGGTGCTGAGCTGGGCGTTCCTTCGCGGGCGATGCCGCCATTGCGGCGCGCCCATCGGCTTGTTTTATCCCGGCATCGAGCTCGCCGCCGTCTCGGTCGCCGTCTGGGCGGCTTGGGTGCTGCCGGGCGCCCTGGTCTTTGCCGGCGTCATGCTCGGCTGGACGCTGCTGGCGCTTGGCGTCATCGACCGGCGCCACGAGATCCTGCCCGATACCCTCACCATGGGGTTGATCGCCGCCGGGCTTGGGGTCGCCTATTGGGTCGATCCCGCCTCCCTTCGGGATCACGCCATCGGCGCGGCGGCCGGCTTTGCCGCCTTCTTCATCATCCGCATCGCCTATCGCGCCATCCGCGGCCGCGAGGGGCTCGGCATGGGCGACGCCAAGCTGTTGGCGGCGGGCGGCGCCTGGGTTGCATGGCCGGGGCTACCGGGCATCGTGCTCTTCGCGGCGGTGGCCGGATTGGCGGCTGCGTTGGTGCGCGCGCTTAGCGGCCGGCGGGTGACGGCGGCGGACCGCATCCCCTTCGGGCCCTATCTTTGCGGCGGAATTTGGCTGGTCTGGCTCTACGGGCCGTTGGTCTTAAGTTAAGTCCCGGCAATTTTTTATTAAGAAAGACTTGGCAAGTTGTATATTGGTCAAGCCGACTATTTGAAAAAACCCGTAAATTGGCCAAAACCACGGATGATCGCGGATGAAAGCCGGGGCAACGACGAAAGGGCCGGAAGGCGCCGGGGGACTCGTTCCCGCCGATAAGGACGGGCCGGAGCGGTTCGAGGAGTCGCTGGGCGAATGGCTCCTGGCCGAGGGCAAGCTCGACGCCGCCGGGCTCGAGCGCGCCTTTCGCCTTCGCGGCGAAAGCGGCGAACGGCTCGACGTCATCCTCACCAAGCTCGGCATGATCACCGAGGGCGACATGGCCGCGATCCTGGCGGTCAGGCTCCATATGCCGCTGGTCGGCGCCGCCGACTATCCCGACGAACCGGTGCTCGATCAGGAGGTCAGCGCCCGTTTCCTCAGGGAAACCCGCATCGTTCCCCTCGCCGACACGCCCGAGGGCCTCGTCCTCGCCATGGCCGATCCCCTCGATTCCTACGCCATGAGGGCGATGGAGCTGATCGCCGCCAAGCCGGTGATACCGCGCGTCGGCATACCGGCGGAAGTCGAACGGGCGATCGAACGCATCTACGGCGGCGCTCCCGCCACCATCGGCGAGATCGTCGATGATGGCGCCGCGATCGAGGATGAAGGCACCGTCGAGGACATCGAGCGCCTGCGCGACCTCGCCAGCGAGGCGCCGGTCATCCGCCTGGTGAATCTGTTGATCAGCCGGGCGGTGGAGGCGCGGGCCTCGGACATCCACATCGAGCCGTTCGAGAACAGGCTCAGGGTGCGTTACCGCATCGACGGGGTGCTGCAAGAGGTCGAGGCGCCGCCCAACCGCTTCCGCGCCGCGGTGATATCCCGCGTCAAGCTCATGGCCAAGCTCAACATCGCCGAGCGCCGCCTGCCCCAGGACGGGCGCGTCAAGCTGGCGATCCGCGGCAAGGACATCGATTTGCGCGTCTCCACCGTGCCGGCGATGTACGGCGAGAGCGTCGTGCTCCGGGTGCTGGACAAGGGCGATGTGTTCGACCTGTTGGCGCTGGGGTTCGACGACAAGACGCTTGCCGACTTCCGCGAGGTGTTGAAACGTCCCCACGGCATCATCCTCGTCACCGGACCGACCGGCAGCGGCAAGACGACGACGCTTTATGCCTCGCTGCTCGAGCTCAACACGCCCGAGAAGAAGATCCTGACGGTCGAGGACCCGATCGAATACCAACTCGACGGGGTCAACCAGATCCAGGTCAAGCCCCAGATCGGGCTCAGCTTCGCCAACATCCTGCGCTCGATCC
>JADFPK010000231.1 GCA_022562375.1 Pseudomonadota bacterium | reverse complement strand
GGTACGGGGATGGGCTTGGCGGCGGTTCACGGCATCGTCACCGGGCACGGCGGCGCGATCGCGGTGTCGAGCCAGCCTCGCATCGGAACGACGTTCGAAATCTATCTGCCGGTCATCGAGATGGCGGCCACCGCGCCGTCCGCTGTCGAAGCAACGGAGGAATCCGGTTGAGGGGAAAATTCAATGCCGGTCGTGGGCCTCTACAGGATGCCGGCCCGCACACGATCGTACCGGGCGACGCGTGTGTGCGGACGCGATTAACATTTTTTTGAGGGAATCGCATAACACTCGCTCGCTCCGCGCGGCGAGGCCCAAAACGATGCATGGCCTTTTGCCGGCGCATCCACGGGCAAGCAGGACGCGAATGAAATGGCAAGGATTCTCGTCATAGACGACGACAGCCTGGTGCGGTTCGCGCTCGTTCTGATGCTCGAGCACGAAGGCCATGAAGTGATGGAAGCCGCCAACGGCCACGACGCTATCCGGATTTTCCGCGAATGCCAGCCGGACCTCGTGATCGCCGACATCATCATGCCCGAGATGGACGGCTTCGAGACGATCCGCGAGTTGCGGAACACCGCCGCTGAATTGAAAATCATCGCGATTTCGGGCGGGGCCCCGATCGGGACCCCGGACATTTTGGAGATTGCCCGTGAGTTCGGCGCCGACGCGGCCTTTGCCAAACCAATCGATCGGCAGGAATTTCTGTCATCGGTCTCGCGTCTCCTCGCGGCGGCTTGACCCCGGCTTTCTCTTGGTGTTTGGCCCCGACCAGCCGTTTGCCAGGGTCGGCCGAACCCCTCCTCGAACAGATAGTGGGACCGAAGCTCGGTGAATGTCGGCGGCAGAGCGAAATCAGACCGCCGGGCGAGCGCATCGGCGCATTTCCCGGTTCTCACTGGCTGCGGGGCGGGCATCGACACCGCCAGGCGAACCCGATGGCGCGCGCCATCGGAGCGGCAATACAGCGATCGCAGGCTTCGATCAAGGAGTTGGGCGAACGCTACGATCTCAATCCGAAGACGGTAGCCAAGTGGAAGAAACGCGATTTCGTCGATGATGCGCCGATGGGGCCGCTTCGAGGCGGGACGGGACGGCATTCTCTGGTATTATCGTTCCCTCGCGGACGCCTTTTCCGATCTCGAACCTTCGCCGCTGAGTGACCGGCTCGAAGCGGCCGTGTCCGAGCTGGAACGCGCCGCCGGCGGTCGGTGCGATCGCGCCGGCTTGGAAAGATCATAGGCGAACACAAGCCATGGGGAGGACCGATGGCCCACGATTCGAATAGGGATAACCCCCATACGAGAGGCGTCGCGGCGTTCGTCGCCAATCTCGTCTATGACGATATTCCGGCGGAAGTGCGCCAGCGCATCAAGCTGTTGATCCTCGATGCCCTGGGTTGCGGGCTTTACGGCGCCAAGCTGCCGTGGAGCCGGATTCTCATCGACCGGCTGACCCAATTGGACGACAGCCGGGGCTGCGCTATTTGGGGCACCGATAAGCGGACCTCGGCGCCCCACGCGGCGCTGCTCAACGGCTCCCTGGTCCAGGGCTTCGAGTTGGACGACGTCCACCGCCAGGGCGTCATCCACGTCGGCGCGGTGACGCTGCCGGCGCTCATCGCCGTCGCCGAGATCCGGAAACAGCCGATGACGGGACGCGATTTTTTGACCGCCGCGGTCGCCGGCTACGAGATCGGCCCCCGGGTCGGCATGTGCATGGGACAGGAACATATCGCCCAGGGCTGGCATTCGGGCGCCACCCTCGGCGTGTTCTCCGCCGCCGCCGGCGCCGCGCGGGGCCTCGGATTGTCCGAGGACCTGACCGTTCATGCGCTTGGCATCGCCGGCACCCAGTCGTCGGGCCTGATGGCCGTGCAGTACGGCGCCATGGCCAAACGCCTGCACGCCGGGCGCGCCGCCCAAAGCGGCCTTTACGGCGCGCTTTTCGCCGAGGCCGGATTTACCGGCATCCTCGATGTCTTCGAAAGCGATTATGGCGGCTTCTGCACCACCTTCTCGCGCTCCCACGACCGCTTCGACATATCGGAGCTTACCGGCGGCCTCGGCGAGCGGTTCGAGACCATGCGCATCGCCCTCAAATTCTATTCCTGCGTCGCCAGCAACCACACCACGTTCGACGCCATCCGCATGATGCAGGACCGCCACCCCTTCGGCGCCGAGGAGGTGGACCGCATCGTCGTCCACGGCTCCAAGGTCACCGTCGATCATGTCGGCTGGAAATACCGGCCCGAGGGCATGACTTCGGCGCAACTCAACCTGCCCTTTTGCGTCGCCACCTTGCTGCTCGAGGGCGACGTCTTCGTCGATCAGTTCAGCGACGACGTGGTCGCCGACCCCAAGCGCATGGCCTTGGCCGAGAAGGTGACGACGCTGCACGATCCCGAGATCACCGCCAAGGGGTCGAACTATCGCCACCTGGTCCGGGTCGAGGTCTTACTCAAGGACGGCACGGCGATGGAGGAGACCGTCGAGTCCGCCAGGGGCAGCGAAAAGCGGTTCGCCAGCGAGGCCGAGGTGGTCGGGAAGTTCGAGAAGCTCGCCCGCCATGGGCTGGATGAGGCGTCCGCCGCCCGGTTGCGCGATTGCGTCCTGAACCTGGAAGAGGTCGAGGACGCGGCCGTCATCGCCCGCCTGCTCAGCCGCGCTTAAGCGTCTACGTTAGCCTCTGCGTCCGGGGCGATTACTCCAGCAGGCCGACGATAGAAGCGCGCCCGGCCAACCCCTCGAGCGATTCGAACAGCGCGTTCGCCTTTGCCTCGCCGAGGCCGGCGGCCAGGGTGGTGAATTTACGCCGGCGCGCGTCGTCGTCCATCGGCCGGCTTGGCGTGCCCTCGAAATCGTCGACGGCCTTTTCCAATACCCGGCCGTCACGCAAACGAACCTCGACGCGGCTGGCCCAGGCGTTGCCGGGTTTGGCGGCGTCGGCGTACGGCTCGACCTTGACCTTGCGGCTCAAGGCCAGGATGTCGGGATCGTCGATGGCGCCGTCGATGAAGGAACGCGGGTCTTGCGGGTCGCGATAGAGCGCCAGCGCGGCGGAGAAGGGCACGCTGTATTGCGCCGCCATGATGTCCTTGGGTTCCGGGATGACATGGTGGCTGAGCACCTTTTCGCTCGCCCCGATGGTCAGCGCCTCGACGTCGGCGCCTGAAAATCCGTGTTCTTCGCGAAGCTCCATTAGCCCCTGGACCGGCGTATGGGCGGTGATGTGGCAGGGAA
>JADFPK010000230.1 GCA_022562375.1 Pseudomonadota bacterium | reverse complement strand
CCAGCGCTTTTTCCGCCAGGCGCCGGTAGGTCGTGATCTTGCCGCCGATGATCGTCAGCGCCGGGGCTTCGCCGTCGGCGGCGTCGAGTTCGAACTCATAGTCCCGGGTGATGGCCTTGGGATCGGACACATCCTCGCCCATGAGCGGCCGGACGCCCGAATAGCTCCAGATCACGTCCTCGGGCGTGACCGTCCGTGCCATGTACCGGTTGACGGCGCGGCAAAGATAGACGATCTCCTCGTCCGGCGCCGCCGGCAGGGTGGCTTGCTTGCCCCCGTCGTCCCCGGGCACGGCGTGAAGCACCGACTCGGTGGTGCCGATCAGGCTGAAGGCGCCTTCATAGGGGATCACGAACACCACCCGTCCGTCGTCGTTCTGCAAGATCAGGGCGTGGTCGGCGTCGTGAAGCCGGGGCACGACGATGTGGCTGCCCCGGACCAGCTTGAGGTCGTGGGGGGTGGGAAGGTGGAGGGTCCTTTTCTTCAGTTCCCTCGCCCACGGACCCGAGGCGTTGATCAGGACGCGGGCGAGAAGCGTGCGCTCAACGCCGCTATCTTCGTCCCTGACCTCGAGACGCCAGAGCCCGGCGTCCCGCCTGCCCGAGACGCATCGTGTACGGGTGAAGATCGCCGCCCCGGCCGCGGCCGCGGCGCAGGCGTTCAGCACCACCAGGCGGGCGTCGTCGACCCAGCAGTCGGAATAGGCGAAGCCCTTGGCCAGTCCGGGCTTGAGCCCGGCGCCGAGCGGGCTTCGGCGCAAGTCCACGCCCTCGGAGCCGGGCAGGGTCACCCGGCGGCCGAGGTGGTCGTAAAGCGCCAGCCCGAGGCGGACCATCCAGGCGGGCCTCAGGCTGTCGACATGGGGCAGGACGAAACGCAGGGGCCAGACGATATGGGGCGCGATCCTGAGCAACACCTCGCGCTCGCCGAGCGCCTCGCGCACCAGGCGGAACTGGTAAAATTCTAGATAGCGCAACCCCCCGTGGATCAGCTTGGAACTGGCCGAGGACGTCGCGCTGGCAAGATCGCCCTGCTCCACCAGGGCGACGGATAGCCCCCTGCCGGCGGCGTCCCGGGCGATGCCGGCGCCGTTGATGCCGCCGCCGACGATCAGTAGGTCATAGATCTTGCCGTCACCGCCAGCCATTCCCGCCGCCCGCTCCACGTCTTGGGTTCCCGTTCCATTGTAGGCGGGCCCGGGGGTCGGTGGAAAGGGGACGGGCACACCGCCGGGCGTGGGCGGATATTCCGACGCGCCCTGTCGTCAATTGCACGGCGGCCCGATAACCGCTACCTTCTCCAGCCGGTTTCCCTGGTCTCGGACAGGCTCCTAACCCTTGGCGATGCAGCCGCTCAACGCTTTTCCCGTTTCCGCCGGCCGGCGGATCGTCGGTGTATTCACCGACATCGACGATACCCTGAGCACCGAAGGGCGCCTGACCTCGGAAGCCTATACGGCCCTCGAAGCGTTGCACGACGAAGGGCTCATCGTCGTGCCGATCACCGGGCGGCCGGCGGGCTGGTGCGATCATATCGCCCGCATGTGGCCGGTGGATGGCGTGGTCGGCGAAAACGGGGCCTTCTATTTCCGTTACCACCGCGCGCGGCGCAAAATGATTCGCCGCTTCATGCAGTCGGCGACCGAGCGGGCGGAAAACCGCCGGCGGCTCGCGCGATTGCGCCGGCGCATCCTCGATGAGGTGCCGGGCAGCGCCCTCGCCGCCGATCAGCACTACCGCGAGACGGACCTCGCGATCGATTACTGCGAGGACGTCGAGCGGCTGGGTGTCGAACAGGTCAGGCGTATCGTCACCTTGTTCGAAGACGCCGGCGCCACCGCCAAGGTAAGCTCGATCCACGTCAACGGTTGGTTCGGGGACCACGACAAGCTCGCCATGACCCGCATCATGATGGCCGAATGTTTCAACATCGATCTCGACGAGGCGCGCGAACGCTTCGTGTTCGTCGGCGACTCGCCGAACGACGCGCCGATGTTCGCCTACTTTCCCAACGCCGTCGGCGTCGCCAACATTCGCGCCTTCGAAGCAGAGTTGCCGGCGCCGCCGGCCTATGTCACCGAAGGAACTGCCGGGAGCGGCTTCGCCGAGCTTGCCGCCGCCCTGATCGAGGCCCGAAAATAACACCGGGCGCGCCGGGCCGGGAACGAACCGGTCCGGTCCTTGAGGGGACGGCACCCGACTACTTATCGTAGGCGATCAGCGAGGTATAGGGCACGTCGAGCCTGTCGCGGCCGTTCAGGAAGCTGAGCTCGATGATGCTGGCCGTTCCGGTGACCTCGGCGCCGGCCTTCTGCAACAAAGTGACGGCCGCCGCCATGGTGCCGCCGGTGGCCAGCAGATCGTCGAGCAGCACGACCTTCTGGCCCGGGCGAATGGCGTCGGCCTGGATCTCGATGACGTCGGTGCCGTATTCCAGCTCGTAGCTGTGGGGTATCGTCGAGCCGGGGAGTTTGCCGTGCTTGCGCACCATCAGGAAACCGCAGCCGAGGTGAAGCGCCAGCGGCGCCGCCACCAGGAAGCCCCGCGATTCGATGCCCGCCAGCAGGTCCGGCGACTGGGGCTCGACGACGGCGGCGAGACGTTCGATCGTCGCCCGCCAAGCCCCGGCATGGGCGAGCAGGGTGGAGATATCGTAGAACAGGATTCCGGGCTTGGGAAAGTCGGGTATCTGACGAATGTGATCCTTGAGGTCCATGGCGGGGGAGTCTCTTTTCGTCGTGAGCCAAGCGGCAGGATGAAATTTTAGCCGACATTGCCGGCGCCGGCAATTTGCTCCTGACGCGATGGGATGTGGTTCCCATATGGCGGGCGGATTACCGGGAAATCACTTGGGAATTCGGGGATTATGGGGGTATGGTTAGGGCTTGAAAAGAAACGGCCGCAAGGTTTGGGGGCCGTCGGGCCGGCTTTTGGGCGCCAACGCCGCGCCGGTCTGCTCCCCATCCAGGAATTCGGCCGGAAAGGGCTTGGTAACAGGGAGGCCATGGGAGCGTCGGGAGACCGGGACACGAGTGCGTCGGCTGTCTCGCGGCATATCTTTCCAATCGACATGACAGGGCAATTTGCGTCCCGGGCGATTCCCGGCCGGGCGCCGTCAAACCTAGCCCCGTCTCATTCAATCGAGGAGGACCTAACGTCATGAGAAAACTTATCGTTGCGACACTGGCCCTGGCTTTCGCCGCGGGGGCGTTCCTGATCCCCGATGACGCCAGCGCCCAAGGCAAGA
>JADFPK010000229.1 GCA_022562375.1 Pseudomonadota bacterium | reverse complement strand
CATCCTCGGCATGGTCGATGGCGTGCTGTTGCTGGTCGATGCCGCCGAGGGCCCGATGCCGCAAACCAAGTTCGTCACCGCCAAGGCGTTGAAGCTGGGATTGAAGCCCATCGTCGTGATCAACAAGATGGACAAGCCCGACGCCCGGGCCGACGAGGTCCATAACGAGGTCTTCGATCTGTTCGTCGCCCTCGACGCCGCCGAGGAACAACTGGACTTCCCGACCCTGTTCGCCTCGGCCAAGGAAGGCTGGGCGGGGGAGGATTCCGCGATCAGCGGCGGCGACATGCGCCCCTTGTTCGAGACCGTCCTGGCCTATGTGCCCGAACCGGCCGTCGCCGATGGCCCGTTCAAGATGCTGGCGACGACGCTGGAAAGCGATCCCTTTATCGGCCGGGTCCTGACCGGACGGATCCTGTCCGGCACGGTCAGGCCCAACATGATGGCGAAGGCGCTCGACCGCGATGGCGGGTTGGTCGAGAAGACGCGCATCACCAAGGTCCTGGCGTTCCGCGGCATATCGCGCACCGCCGTCGAGGAGGCCCGGGCCGGCGACATCGTCGCCGTCGCCGGCTTCGACGCCGCCACCGTCGCCGACACCTTGTGCGATCTCGACAACGCCGAGCCCATCGCCGCCGAGCCGGTGGACCCGCCGATCCTGTCGATGATCTTTTCGATCAACGATTCACCCTTGGTCGGACGCTCGGGCAAGAAGGTGACCTCGCGGCTGATCCGGGCGCGCCTGATGGCCGAGGCCGAGGGCAATGTCGCCATCCGTGTCCGCGATGCCCAAGGCAGCGATGCCTTCGAGGTCTCGGGCCGGGGCGAGTTGCAGATGGGCGTGCTGATAGAAACCATGCGCCGCGAGGGCTTCGAGCTTTCCATCAGCCGGCCCCGGGTCCTCACCCGCACCGATGCGGACACCGGCAAGACCCTGGAGCCCTATGAAGACGTGGTGGTCGATGTCGACGAAGAGTTCTCCGGCGTCGTGCTCGAGGCCATCGCCAAGCGCAAGGGGCGGATGGTGGACATGCGCCCATCGGGCGGCGGCAAGGTCCGTTTGCGCTTCATCGCGCCCTCGCGCGGGCTGATCGGATATCACGGTGACTTCATGACCGAAACCCGGGGCACCGGCATCATGCACCGGGTGTTCCGGGAATACGGCCCCTTGGCCGGGCCCATCAGTGACCGGCGCAACGGTGTCTTGGTTTCCACCGGCAGCGGCAAAAGCGTCCCTTATGCCCTGATGAATTTGGAAGACCGCGGCGCCTTGTTCATCGGCGCCGGCGTCCCCGTCTATGAAGGCATGATCATCGGCGAGAACAGCCGGGGCATGGATATCGATGTCAACCCGATGAAGACCAAACGGCTGACCAACATCCGGGCGTCCGGCACCGACGAGGCGGTGCGCCTGACGACGCCCAGACGGATGTCGCTCGAGCAGGCCATCGCCTATATCCAGGATGACGAATTGGTCGAGATCACGCCCGACAGCATCCGCCTGCGCAAGCGTTTCCTCGACCCCCATCGACGCAAACGGGAGGCCAAGGCGGCGGCGGGGGCGGCCTGAAAAAGGCCTGCCGAGACAGCCCGGTGCCGTTGGACGCCGTGTTGCGACCTGACCCGATCAAGTCCCTGGTCGCGAAGGACCCGCGCGTCGGGCAGCTATTCCCCGATTTCAAGGCAGACGAGATCGCCATGAAGCGCATGGTGAATCCGCGCATCGCGCCGCTGGTAGGGAACGATCAAGCGGCGCATACCCCCCCTCGATGAGCCGTTCATCGACATAACCCAGGGCCGCAAGCGCGGCGATGAATTCCGGATGTAGGCATCCGGGGCCTCGGGCGAGCTATTGAAATAACGGAATGGATCGCGCATCGCCGGGGGCCGAGGAAGCTTGCCAGGAGGCTCAAGCCAATTTACTCTGACAATGCCCCTCGGCGATAACTGCTCTTGATGCCCATGATCGCTAATAGATTTCAGCCCGTACTCATCCTTGTCGCCCTGATCTGGATTGTCGAAGTCGTGAACCTGTTTATTGGGCATCGGCTGGTTTCATTCGGAATATTGCCCCGCAGTTTCACTGGCCTAATCGGTATTCCACTGGCGCCGTTACTTCACAGTGGATTTTGGCACACCGTCTCCAACACGGTTCCGCTGTTAATTCTCGGAGGCCTCACACTCGCGGGGGGGAAGAGACGCTTTTGGGAAACGACCGTCACGGTCACCCTTCTGTCGGGCGCATTGGTGTGGATGTTTGCGCGCGAGGCATACCACGTCGGAGCAAGCGGACTGGTGTTCGGCTATTTCGGCGCAATATTGGCCCGCGCCGTTATAGAACGCAGCATAACCGCCATCGCCATCGCCATCGTCACGGTTATGGCCTATGGCGGACTATTGTGGGGCATTCTGCCGCTGCGAAGCTACGTTTCCTTCGAGGGGCATCTGTTCGGCTTGATCGCTGGCATTGTTGTCGTCTGGCTCGACCGCAAATTCAGCAAGTCTCAACGCCGCGATGATTAAGCCTTTACCAAAGGCGCGCTCGGGTCAGCTTCCGGCGCCCCTGAAGCGCGTCGCTCGAGCGCCGAATCCGCCCCGTGCGACGGTGCGGGTTCGTACCGGCGGCCGGCTAACCTGAGATCTGGCGACCTGGGTACGGCCGTCTGCCGAGACCGCGCCGACCTGGCCGCTTCTCGCCGTGTAAAACCGGTTAGGATTTGCAGTTGGGCGGTAGAGCGGCTGCGGCGATATGATGGTCCGTCCCATGCGGGACCCCAGCATATAGCCCGCCATCAAGGGCAGCCAAATCGAGGTGCCGGTCGAGGAACGGGACTGATAGCATCGGTTATATCCGAAGTCGGAATAACAATTGTTGGCGCGATCGTAACGGGGGGCAACCTCGTTATGGAGTTTCTGGGCCTTGGCGAATTCAGCTTTGCATACCGATTCGTCCTGCTGACCGGCCTTGACGCATGCTGCGACGGAATCATAGGCCAGGACATCTTCTTCCGCTTCTCCGCAGGCGACGAGGGCGAGCGCGGTGGCGCCCAGGAGGGAAAACTTGAGTGCGTTCATCCGTTTCATTCGCTGCGCCTCTGTCCTCAGGTGGTCATACTGGCGGCGTTTAGGATACCCGCCACCATTGAACACGCGCCGAGCCAAATTCCGGCGGCCACCTCATCGGCTTCGATCCGTTCGGAAACGCGCGGCATGGGGAGGCGAATGAGGAGATAAACGAGCACCTGGA
>JADFPK010000228.1 GCA_022562375.1 Pseudomonadota bacterium | reverse complement strand
TCGGCGCTGGGTTTAGCCATAAATTTTCCTAACCTTCATAACCATAAATTCTCCAAATTAGCATGAGCCCGGATCATTTCGATCCGCCGCCGCCGCGCCGCCGGCCGGACCGGGCGTCGCGCCATCACCGTTCGATCAACGCTAGGGCCGCGGCAAAGGCCTCGTCGGGGTCAAGCTCGGTGGTGTCCAGCAAGTGGGCATCGCCGGCCGCCACCAACGGCGACGTCTGGCGCCCGGAATCTCGCTCATCGCGAGCCTTCATGTCCCGCAAAACGCGGCTATGTATACTCTCCACGCCACGTTCTAGCAACTCATTATGGCGGCGGGCGGCGCGGATTTCCAGGCTCGCGGTGACGAACAATTTGTGGTCCGCGTCGGGGCACACCACGGTGCCGATGTCGCGTCCGTCGATGACCGCGCCCGGGCGGTTTCCCGGAGGATGGGCGGCGAAGTCCCGCTGGACGAGGAGCAGCGCTTCACGCACTTCCGCGTAGGCGGCGAGGAGGGTGGCGGCCTCGGCCGTCGCCTCGTCATCGAGCCCCGCCTCATCGAGGTCGCCGACGCCGATCGTCCGGGCGATCCTTGCCGCCGCCCCGGCGTCGGCGGGATCGAGTCCCTGGCGCAACAGCTTGAGGCCGACGGCGCGGTAGAGCTTGCCGGAATCGAGATAGGCCAGGCCGAGATGATCGGCAAGCCGGCGCCCGAGCGTGCCCTTGCCGGCCGCCGCCGGCCCGTCAATGGTGATGATCATGGCGCTGGCGGCGACCCCTGGGGCGGTCGCCGATGGCCGGAGCGGCGCGGCGGAGTCCCCTCATGCGGCCTCGGGTTCCTCGCGGATTTCGGCGCCGAGCCCGTTCATCAACTCGGCGAACCCCGGAAAGGAGGTGTCGATCACCGATGCGTCGTCGATATGGACCGGTTTGTCGGCCACCATGCCGAGGATAAGAAAGGCCATGGCGATGCGGTGATCCAGTTGGCTCTTGATCCGCCCGCCGCCCGGGGGCGCCCCGCCGGCGCCCTGGATGATCAGGCTGTCCTCGCCTTCCTCGACCTCGACGCCCGAGGCCGCGAGCCCTTCGGCGATGGCGCTAAGCCTATCGCTCTCCTTGACCCGGAGTTCGCCAAGACCGTTGAGCCGGGTGGTGCCGGCGGCGCAGGCGGCGGCGACCGCCAGGACGGGATACTCGTCGATCAGGGCCGGGGCGCGGTCGGGCGGCACGTCGACGCCGCCAAGCGCGCCGGCGCGGACAATGATATCGGCGACCGGTTCGCCGGCAACCTGGCGCCGGTTGCGGTAGCCGATGTCCGCGCCCATCTCCCGAAGGGTCTCAAAAATCCCCATGCGCAGGGGGTTGATGCCGATGCCGCGCAGCACCACTTCGGAGCCCGGCACCAGGAGGGCGGCGACGGCGGGGAAGGCGGCGGAGCTGGGGTCGCCCGGCACGCTGATCTCGCGGCCGGAGATTTCGGGTTGCCCGGCAAGGGTGATCTCGCGGCCGCCCTCGTCGGTCTCGGTGACCGCCACCTCGGCGCCGAAATGGCCGAGCATGATCTCACTGTGATCGCGCGTCGGCGCCGGCTCGATCACCGTGGTGACGCCCGGGGTGTTGAGCCCGGCGAACAGGATCGCCGATTTGACCTGGGCCGAGGCCACCGGCAGGCGGTAGGTAATGGGCACCGGCATTTCCGTTCCGATAACGGCAAGGGGCAGCCGCATCTCGGGCGGGGCGACGAACCTGGCGCCCATTCGCCTGAGCGGCGTGGCGACGCGGGCCATGGGCCGCGCCCTGAGCGAGGCATCGCCGGTGAAATGGCAGGTGAAGGGGTGGCTCGCCACCAGCCCGATGAGCAGCCGGGCGCTGGTCCCGGAATTGCCCATATCGAGCACCGTCTCGGGCGCCGCCAGGCCGCCGACGCCGACGCCTTGTACCCTGTAGACGCCGTCATCGTCACGCTCGATCCTGGCGCCAAGGGCGCCAAGCGCCGCCGCCGTGCACATCACATCGTCGCTTTCGAGCAGACCGTCGATCGCGGTCTCGCCGACGGCGACGGCGCCGAGTATCAGGGCGCGATGGGAGATGGACTTGTTGCCCGGGACGCGGACATCGCCCTCAAGCACGCCCGAGCGGATGGACATCAACGGCGTTGCCATGTTGGCTCCAGCAATTCTCCTCGGCCGGTCCGGGGACGGCGTCGGGGGCCCCGGATCGCCGTGGTCCCGTCTATCATATCCTAGCCCGGATTTCTCACCATGGACAGGCGCGTCATCGCGCCCGCGCTTTCCCGATCCACCAGGAGAAGGCCCGGGAGCGTAGCCTGGGCTACGGTCAAGGCCTTCGACGCCGTGGGCGGCGCGGGCGGCGCGGCCCGAAGGGCGGCGGCTATCCATGGTGAGAAGTCCGGGCCGGCTCCGCTGTCTCGCCTCCAGCCCCTTGGCGGCGGTCGCTTCCCTGGTCAGGGACCCGAGTGCATCCTAGGGCCGGCGGGAAAGTTTCGAGGAAATTTCCGCCGAGGAAAATTTGTTTTTGACAGACGCGCCTGATCGTGGCAATTGGCAACTAACGGAAAGTTCATAAGGCTGTGTCAACAAGGCCCGTACGTACCTTGTAGGGTTACGTCAATCGGAGGATTGGGGTGGCTAAGCTAACGTGGGGAACCAAGCGCACCTGCCCGAGTTGCGGCGCACGCTTTTATGACCTCAGGCGTTCCTCGGTCGTCTGTCCCAAATGCGATACGCCCTATCGCGGCGAAATCAACGTCAAGCCCAAGCGCACCCGTGTTCCCGCGGAGGCGGCCAGGCAGGTGCGGGAAGCCGTGGTGATCGCCGCCGCCGCCGAACCGAAGAAGGAGTTGGGGGCCTCGAGCGAAGTCGAGAAACAGGAGCTCGGCGACAAGGAACTCGAGGCGATCGGGAACGTCGAGACCGGCAAGGAGGAGGATTTGATCGAGGACCCCTCGGAGCTTGGCGAGGACGCCGACGATGTGGCCGGGGTCATCGACAATGTCGGCGGCAAGGAGGAAGCTTAAGGCGCGGGGCCATAGCTCAGTTGGGAGAGCGCTACAATGGCATTGTAGAGGTCGCCGGTTCGATCCCGGCTGGCTCCACCACCCTACGCCTTCGGCTTCGGGTGGCAGGCCACGAAGTGGGCTGACAGGCGAAGGCGTTTAGGCGTAGGAGTGTCCGCCGAAGCCTTCTTGCCCGCCGAAGCCTCGGCGAAGGTGGGGGCGAAGGCGGACAGATACCAGTTCCCTACGCTTTCGG
>JADFPK010000028.1:7808-12265 GCA_022562375.1 Pseudomonadota bacterium | reverse complement strand
CAAATTAAGGACTTGCGCCTGGATCGAGACGTCCAGCGCCGACACCGGCTCGTCGCAGACGATGAATTCCGGCATTAGCGCCAACGCCCGCGCGATGGCGATCCGTTGCCTTTGGCCGCCGCTGAAGGCGTGTGGATAGCGTCGCAGCTGTGCTCTCTGCAAACCGCACATCTCGGCGATCTCTTCCACCCGTTCCAGAATTTCCTTGCTGGTCCCCTGGCGATGCACCATCAACGGCTCGGCGATGATCTCGCGGACGGTCATGCGGGGATTGAGCGACGCATAGGGGTCCTGGAACACCATTTGCATATGGCGCCAAACCCCGCGGAGATCCTTGGTATCCAACTCACCAAGGGATATGCGGCGGTCGTCGATGTTGAAAACGACATCGCCCGCGGTGGGCTTCTGGAGATGCAGGATGGCGCGCCCAAGAGTGGTCTTCCCCGAGCCGCTTTCGCCCACCAAGCCAAGGGTTTCGCCTTTGTGGATGTCCAGGGAAACGCCGGCGACGGCCTGCAGGTAGGCCTTGGGTCGACCGAAAATTCCGGTCTTGCCGATGGGAAACGAGACCTCCAGGTCACGGATGGTGATCAAGGGTTCCATCAGACCAGGAGTTTCTCTGTTGTCTCGTGGAGAAAACAGGCGACCTTATGATCTTCGAGAATCGTCAACAGCGGTGGATTCGATACCTCGCACCGGTCGGCGATGACCTTGGTGCATCGCGTCACGAACGGGCAGCCAAGGGGACGATCGAAAAGGCTGGGAACGTTCCCCTGGATGGGAACCAACGCCTGCCGGTCCTCGATCCGGCCAAGCCGCGGCACGGCTTCGAGAAGGTTGACCGTATAGGGGTGCTTGGGATTTAGCAGAATTTCACGGGTCACGCCCTGCTCGACGATTTTCCCGAGATACATGATGGCGACCCTATCGGCGACCTGCGCCACGACGCCGAGGTCATGGGTTATGAAGATGATGGCCATGCCGAATTCGCGCTGCAGGTCATGCATCAGAGACAACACCTGGGCCTGGATGGTCACGTCCAGCGCGGTGGTCGGTTCGTCGGCGATCAACAAGGCCGGATCGCACGACAACGCCTTGGCGATCATCCCCCGTTGACGCATGCCGCCGGAAAGTTCGTGCGGGTATTGGTCGGCGACGCGGTTTGGATCCGGGATTCCCACCCTGTCCAGCATTTCCACGGCGACGGCCCGGGCCTCTTTCTTGCTGGCCTTGCGGTGGATCCGGACGACTTCCATGATCTGGTTGCCGATGGTATGGAGCGGGGAAAAAGAACTCATGGGCTCCTGGAATATCATGGCGATTTCGTCGCCGCGGATATGGCGGATTTCATTACCCCTCGGATCCAATTGGGCAATGTCGACGGCTTTTCCTTGCTTTGGGGAATGCCAGGTGATCTCGCCGGATTCGATCGTCAGCGTCTTCGGCAGCAGGCGCATGATCGATTGGGCGGTCACGCTCTTGCCGCAACCGCTTTCGCCGACCAACGCCAGGATCTCACCCGCCTTCAAGGTCAGGCTGATATCATCGACAATGGTCAACAAGTCGCCGTCGGTATCGACGCAAATACGCAAATTCCGGATTTCCAGTAGGGTCTCTTCGCGCATCTGGCTTTCCGTCACTTCGAATAGGGGTCGGCCGCGTCACGCATGCCGTCACCAAGAAAGTTGAAGGCAATGACCGCGATGATGACCACCAGTCCCGGGATCAACAGCCACGGCATCAGAATCATCGAACGGATGTTCTGGGCGGAATAAAGCAGAACGCCCCAACTGACGATCGGTTCGCGCATGCCCAGTCCGAGGAAGCTGAGCGCCGTTTCCGCCATGATGATGTAGGGAAACGAAATCGTCAGATCGACGATCATGTAGCTCATGAAGGACGGCAGCATGTGCCGGGCGACGATGCGGGTGTGGCTGCAGCCCGACAAGCGCGCGGCGAGGACGAACTCCTCCTCGCGCAAGGACAAAAGTTTGCCCCGGACACGGCGCGCCAAATGCGTCCATCCGATGAGTGCGAGAATCGCCGTGATCGAGATGTAAACCTGCAACGCCGTCCATTCGCGAGGCAGCGCCGCCGCCAGCGCCAGCCACAAGGGAAGTGTCGGAATCGAGCGGATGAATTCGATCAGCCGCATGATCAGGTTGTCCACGATGCCGCCGAAGTAACCGGCGATCCCGCCCAGCGCGATGCCCAATACGAACGACAGCAGGACGCCAATGGCGCCGATCGACAGCGATGTCCGGGTGGCGTAGAGGATGCGCGAGAATACGTCACGCCCCAATTGATCGGTGCCCAGCAGATGAAGGAACGCCTTTTTCTCTTCGAAGCCGAAGAGATGGATATCGCTTTCGAACAATCCCCATATCTTGTATCGGTCCCCGCGGACGAAGAACTTGATCGGCCACCTCTTGGTCGTATCGACGGTGGGCACCAGCCGTAGCGTCACTTTGTGCCGCTTGGTGACCCGGGCATAGACGAAGGGCCGCAGGTGAACGGATCCTTCGGCGTCGATGAAGTGAAATCCCATGGGCGCGCCCTGGGTGTACTTTGCCGTCCGTTCCTGGGGCGTGTAGGGGGCGGTGAATTCGGCGACCAGAGAGACCGCCACCATGAAAGCGAGGACACCGCCGCCCAGCAGCGCCATCTTGTGACGCCGGAACTTCCACCACATCAACTGCCAGTGCGTGGCGGTGTCGGTGCGCCGCGCCGCCGCCGTTCGCGCCGCGACGATCACGTTGGTTTCGGCCGCCGCCATTTCAGGCCGTGCCTCCCATGCGAATCCGCGGATCGAGCACCAGCAGCAAGAGATCCGAAATGAGTGTGCCAATAATGACCAGGCCGCAATAGATGAGGATCAGCGCGCCGGCCAGATAGAGGTCGGAATTCAAAAGGGCGTCGACGAACAACGGTCCGGTGTCGGGCAGCGACAGGACGATGCCGACGATGGGGGCGCCGGAAATAATGTTGGTCAGTTCCCAGCCGATGGTGCTGACGATCGGATTGATCGCCACCCGGACCGGATACTTGATCAGCAGCCGGAACTCGCTCAATCCGCTGGCCCGGGCCGCCGTCACGTACAGCTTGTTCACTTCGTCGAGCAGCGTCGCCCGCATGGTGCGGATCTGAAAGGCCGTTCCGGCGGTGCCGAGGACGACGACCGGGACCCACAAATGGGCCAACAGGTCGACGAACCGGGCCCATGACCAGGGGGCGGTCTCGAACTCGGCGGAAAAGAGGCCGCCGACGCTGGTGCTGAAGAATACGTGCCCGAAATAGAGCAGGACGAGGGCGAACATGAAATTCGGCGTCGCCAGGCCGATATAGCCGAGGACCGTGAAGGCATGATCGCCGACCGAATACTGCCGGACCGCCGAGTATATGCCGATCGGTATGGCGATCAGATAAGTGAACAACAAGGTGGTGAAGGCCAGCATGAGCGTCAGCGGCAGTCGTTCGCCGATAACGTCGGCGACCGGGCGCCGGTATTCCCAGGAGAAGCCGAAATCGCCTTGCACGACGCCGCCGACCCAATCGAAATACTGGACATACATCGGCCGGTCGAGACCGAGGAGGCGGCGCATTTCGTCGACCTCATCCCTGGTCATGATGACGCCGCCCTGTTGCTTATGGTTGACGTAGGAATCGACGAAGTCCCCCGGCGGCAGCTGGATAAGGATAAACGCCACCACCGAAATCGCCGCCATCATCAGGCCGGCCCACAGGATACGATTAGAGACGACATTGAACATGGATTATCCGGACCTCGTCACGGCGGGGCTAAACGCATTGGGCAATGCCTCATCAGGGGAGTCGTTCCTGAATCGGCATTGCCCAATTTCGCTAAGACTATCGACGAGCTACTTCTTGAAGTACCACTGATCGGCGCGGTAGGCGTATGAATAGCCGTAGCCGTAGTTGTCGATGCCCCACTGGGGAGTGTTTCCAAGCCGGTTACTGACCACATTGGTGATCGGAATCTTACCGACCGTGCCAATGATAATCAGGTTATCCAGGTGGATTTTCACCAGTTCCCGTCCCAGTTCCAGGTAACGCTTGCTGCCCGGCAATACCGTCACCCATTCCTTGCCGATGGCGTCGAGCCTTTTGCCCCATTCGGGCGGCTCTTCGCCCTTGGTGCCGTTACTGATCAGCCAGTCCCGCCACGGGACGAACTTGGGCGACAGGTCCTCGAACGGAATCACCATCACCGCGATGTTGGAGATGATCACCGGCTCATAAGGATCGGTCCATCCCATGTGGACGTCGTAGTTGTTGGCCGTCGCCTGCTCGCGATGGAGCTGGGTGGTGATCTCCTTGGTGATCACGTTGACGCCGACGTCCTTCCACCAGCCCGCGATCAGGGTCGGCAACTCGGGAGAATAGGTATACTGGGTGGTATATTCCCAAAGAATGGTCAGCGGTTTGCCGTCGGAACG
>JADFPK010000028.1:0-7710 GCA_022562375.1 Pseudomonadota bacterium | reverse complement strand
GATCTCCTTGGTGATCACGTTGACGCCGACGTCCTTCCACCAGCCCGCGATCAGGGTCGGCAACTCGGGAGAATAGGTATACTGGGTGGTATATTCCCAAAGAATGGTCAGCGGTTTGCCGTCGGAACGTAACCGCATGCCGTCGGAATCCTTCTTCAATCCCATCTCGTCGAGCAGCGCGTTGGCCCGCTTCGGGTCGTATTCGATCAGGTAATTTTCCTGTTCCTTGGTTACGAACTTGGTGCCGATCGGCACCGCCTGGCGGGGCGTGCCGAGGCCCAGGAACATGATCTCGTTCAACTCGTCGCGGTTGATCGCCAATGACATCGCCTGACGGAATCGCACATCGCCGTAGACCTTGCGGAGTACCGGGTCCTTGTGGGTCTGGTTGAAGAACAGCGGCGGCGAGAAGGCCCCCGGCGGCAGTTGCAGGGTGTAACCGCCCTTGGCTTCGTTTTCCTTGAGGATCGGGTAGTCGATCAACGGCATGTTCTGCGACTTCTGGTCGACATTGCCGTTCATGATCTCCAGGGGCCAGAGCTCGGAGTTGAGGAACCGCTCGTTGATCTTATCGATATAGGGCAGTTGCTGGCCACTGGTATCGACTTTGAAGAAGTAAGGATTGGCCGCATAGTTCCGGCGCTGCGTGGTCAGCGGCGCAACCATGACATGGCTTTCCAGGGTCGGAATCCTGACCCCCTCGGGAATGGCCGTGGTGGCGTCCTTCCACTTGTTCCAGAACTTGGTGAAACGCTGCACCCAGTTGTCGAACCCTTCCGCCTTGGCCTCTTTGTCGGCGTTGGGATTGTACTTGATGTGCATCGGCGCCAGGAAATGCTTGGCTTCGAAGATCGTGAAGTAGGAACCCATCCCGGCGTTATAATTCAGCAGCGCCGGAAAGGGCTTATCGAAGATCAGCTTGACCGTCGTCTCATTGATTTTTTCGGCCCTCATGCCGATGTTCCAAGGCGCCGGCGTCGCCTTATGGATGGCCTTGTTGTTGATGATGTCGTTGGCCCAGAAGGTCACGTCATCGGCGGTGAAGGGGGCGCCGTCGGACCATTTGTGGCCCTTGCGCAGGGTGAACGTGATCTCGGTGAAGGTTTTGTTCCATTCCCAGGACTTGGCCACGTTGGGAACGACGGTCTGGCCGTCGTCGAGAAGGCGGACCATATTGTCTTGACGCCAAGCCAGGATCTCCGAGGTTCCCGACTCGTACTTGCGGGCCAGGCCGCGCAGGGTTCCGCCGTACTTGCCGCATTCGTCGTAGGGCAGCACCACCAACGGCTCGGCCGGCAGCCGTTTCGCCACCGGCGGCAATTTCCCGCTCTTGACGCGCTCGGCAAAAAACGGGTTGCCGGTAAATTTCAGCGTCTTGCCCGTCTGCTTCTTGAAATCAGCAAGATCGATCTGCTGCGGGAAGGCCGTTTTCAACCCCTGGGAATCGGCAACCGTCGGACAAACCGCCGCCTGCGCCGGCGCCGCGAAAGCAATACCCAGTCCGGCGATGAGTGAAAAGAGAGCGCCCGTTCGGGCTCCCTCGCGGTATCTGAATGACATCGATCGTTTCCTCCTGTTTGGCCTGTGCCGCGAAATTGTTTTTCTTCCTTGTACCGCTGGCATGCAAGCGATCCGCCATGGTGACGGCAACAATTTGACCTTAGACCATTTGGCATTGGTGATGATATCCCTTTCCGACATATTGGCCATCCCAAATTTGCCTGGTGGTGTCTTTGGATTTTCCGGAGGGGTCGCGGTGCGGAAACGGTTGGGGGGAGCTCTTTTTTCCTTCGTCGATCTGGAGCGGATTTCCCCGTTCCGCTGTTTCGGCACTTGGCCGCGCGGATCCGCCAGGCGGTTCTTTCCGGCCGCCTAGAGCGGTTTCAGTGAATGTGGAATCATTTTGGGGATTCCCTTGAAGCTTGATCTGTGATTCGATCCTCTCGGGTCCAGAGAGGAGGGTTCGATGTCACGGAGCTACAGTACTGACCTTCGGGTTCGGGTGATTGGGTCGATTTCAGGCGGTCTTTCGAGACGCCGGGCGGCGGCTCGTTTTGGGGTCGGGGTTTCGACGGCGGTGAAGTGGTATCGGCGCTATCGCGAGACGGGTGAGGTTGCGGCGCGCAAGCAAGGTCAACCGGGCGGATCGAAGCCGGATGCCCATGAGGCTTTCATTTTGCCGTTGGTGAAGGCGCGGCCGGACATCGGCTTGGCGGAGATCGCCGAGGGCCTGGCCGAGAAGCAGGCGGTGTCGGCCTGTCCGGCGACGGTGTGGTATTTCTTCAAGCGTCGCGGGATCAGCTTCAAAAAAAACCGCGCACGCCGTCGAGCAAGAGCGGCCTGATGGGGTCGCCCGCCGCCAAGCCTGGTTCGACGCCCAACCCGATCTTGATCCCGAGAAGCTCATCTTCATCGATGAGACCGGCGCCTCGACCAAGATGACCCGCCTGCGGGGCCGAGCCAAGCGCGGCGAGCGCTGCCGGGCGGCGGTTCCCCACGGCCACTGGAAGACCACGACATTCACCGCCGGCCGGCGCTTGGCAAGCCTGAGCGCCCCCATGCTGCTCGACGGGCCGATGGACGGGGATGCCTTCCGCGCCTATGTGACCCAATTGTTGGTGCCCGAGCTGACACCCGGCGACATCGTTGTCATGGATAATCTGCCCTCCCACAAGGTCACCGGCGTGCGTCACGCCATCGAACAGGCCGGGGCAACCCTGCTCTATCTGCCGCCCTATTCGCCAGACCTCAACCCCATCGAGATGGCCTTCTCCAAGCTCAAGGCGATCCTCAGGCAGGCCGCCGCGCGAACCATCGACGACCTCTGGGACGTCATCGCTCAATCCCTCGACAAATTCACCCCCGAGGAATGCCAGAATTATTTCGTCGCTGCAGGATATGAACCGGAGTAAATTGAATCGGCTCTAGCTTACCGGCACACCTTCAGGGAGACGCCGATGGATGATCCACGCATCAATGGTGAGCGCCTGTGGGCCAGCCTGATGGAGATGGCCAAGATCGGCGCGACGCCCGCCGGCGGGGTGTGCCGCCTGGCCCTCTCCGATTTCGACAAAGAGTCGCGGGACCTGTTCATCGCCTGGTGCGAGGACGCGGGGTGCACGATTTCGGTGGATCGCATCGGCAACATCTTCGCGCGCCGGGCCGGGGGCGACGACAGCCTGGCGCCGGTGGTGACCGGCTCTCACCTCGATACTCAACCGACCGGCGGCAAGTTCGACGGCGCTTACGGCGTGCTCGCCGGGCTCGAGGTGATGAGGACGCTGAACGACAATGGCGTCGAAACGAAAGCGCCCTTCGAGGCCATCGCCTGGACCAACGAGGAAGGCTGCCGGTTCACCACGTCGATGGCGGGCTCGGGCGTCTTCGCCGGTGTTTACACGATCGCGGATATCCGCGCGCTCACCGACGCCGACGGCCTCGCATTCGGCGAGGAGCTCGAACGCATCGGCTATGCCGGCGCCGAACCCGTCGGCGGACGGCCGGTGGCCGCCTATTTCGAGGCCCACATCGAACAGGGACCGTTCCTCGAGGCCGAGAACAAGACCATCGGCGTCGTCACCGCCGGCCAGGGCAAGCGGTCTTTCGAGATCACCGTCGCCGGCCGGGAGGCCCATGCCGGCACGACGCCGATGCCGGCGAGGCGCGATGCGCTGATGGGCGCGGTGCGCATGATCGGGGAGGTCGAGGCGCTGGCGCTGGCCAGGGCGCCCGAGGGCGTCGGCACCGTCGGCATGATCGAGGCCAAGCCGAACTCGCGCAACACCATCCCCGGTTCGGCCTTCTTCTCCGCCGATCTGCGCCACCCCGACCCGGAAGCGCTCGATGAGATGGTGGCGGGGCTGAAGCAATCTTGCACCCGTATCGCCGAAGCGCGCGGTCTTACATACGAGATTGCCGAGGTCACCCATTATCCCGCCACCAAATTCGATGAGGCTTGTGTCTCCGCCGTTCGCGGCGCGGCGGAGCGGCTCGGTTACAGCCACCGCGACATTATCTCGCGCGCCGGGCACGATGCCTGCTCGATGGCGCGTATCGTGCCGGCGGCGATGATCTTCGTGCCGTGCGAGAACGGCATCAGCCATGCCGAGATCGAGAACGCGACACCCGACGACCTGGCGGCGGGATGCAACGTCCTGCTCCACGCCATGCTCCGGATCGACAGGTCGTCCAGATAGACGGATCGTAAGGCCGCGCCCGTGCGATTGACGCCGGCGGCGTAAAGACCCAAAGTAAGCAACATGAGAGACCTTGAACGTCCAGGCCGCTCGCCGGTCCATTCCACTCATGGCATGGCGGCGACCTCCCAGCCGCTGGCGACATTGACGGCGATCAACGTGCTCCAGGACGGCGGCAACGCCATCGACGCGGCGGTCGCCGCCTGCGCCGTCCAGTGCGTCGTCGAGCCGGGCTCGACCGGCATCGGCGGCGACTGCTTCGCGCTCTATGCGCCCGCCGGCGGTGCCATCGTCGGCTTCAACGGCTCGGGCCGGGCGCCGGCGGCGGCGACGGCCGATTGGTACGCCGAACAGGGTATCCGCGAGATCGAACGGACGACGCCGCACGCCGTCACCGTGCCCGGGGCGATAGACGCCTGGTCCCAGTTACTCGCCGATCACGGCACCAGGAGCCTCGGCGAAGTCCTGGGCCCGGCGATCGGCTACGCGCGCGACGGCTATCCGGTGCATTCGCGCACGGCGCACGACTTCGCGCAAAACGCCGATATCCTCATGCTCGATGCCACCGCGGCGCGCATCTACCTTCCGGGCGGCCTGCCGCCCAAGGTCGGCACCGTGCATCGCCAGCCGGAACTGGCCGAGACGTTGGCCCATATCGCCGAACACGGCCGCGACGGGTTCTATCGGGGCCACGTCGCCCGCGACATCGTCTCGCACCTGCGAAGCCTCGGCGGGCTGCACACGCTCGACGACTTCGCCGCCGCCAAGGGCGAGTATGTCCAGCCCATCACCGTCGACTACCGGGGCTACGATATCTACCAATGTCCGCCCAACGGCCAGGGCATCACGGCGCTTCAGATGCTCAACATCCTGGCGCAATTCGACTTAGGCGCGCTGGATCCGCTGTCGGTCGACCGCTTTCACCTGCTGATCGAGGCGACGCGTCTCGCTTACCGGGAACGGGATACGCACCTCGCCGATCCGGGGCAGGCCGACGTCCCCGTCGATATGATGCTGTCGGGTGCCCGCGCCAGGGAATTCGCCGGCGCCATCGACATGGACCGCGCCATGGGGTTCGAGCCGCGCCGGCGCGTCGCGGAGCACGCCGACACCGTCTATCTTTGCGTCGTCGATAAGGATTTGAACGCGGTAAGCTTCATCAACTCGCTCTTTTCCAACTTCGGCAGCGGCTTGTGCGGCCCCAAGACCGGCGTCCTGTTGCAGAATCGGGGCATCGGCTTCGTGCTCGATCCCGACCACCCCAACTGCATCGCGCCCGATAAGCGGCCGTTGCATACCATCATCCCCGGCATGGTGGCCAAGGACGGTCAAGTGATCATGCCGTTCGGCGTCATGGGCGGCCACTACCAGGCCGTCGGCCACGCCACGTTCCTCACCAACCTCATCGATTTCGGGCTCGACCTGCAGGAAGCCATCGACTTCCCGAGGATTTTCGCCACGCCGGGCGGCAAGGTCGAGATCGAAGGCACGGTGCCCGAGGATATCGCCCGCGGGCTCGAGGACCGGGGCCACGAATTGACGGCGCCGGGCAAGCCCATCGGCGGCGGCCAGGCGATCCGCATCGACCGCGACGAAGGCGTGCTGACCGGCGCCTCGGAGCCCCGCAAGGACGGCTGCGCGCTGGGCTACTAGCCGCGCGCCGGGCTCTACGCGCCGGGCTGCGGGAATTAGACAAGCGTAATCATTTGAGCGCCCCCGCCAGTAGCCGCGCGATGTGGACGGCTTCGCGCCCGGCGCCGTCGCGGATCTGGTGGCGGCAACTGGTGCCGCTGGCGATCAGCACCGTGTCATCGGAGGCGGCGTTGACGGCGGGCAGGAGGTCGAGCCCGCCGATCGCCATCGACATATCGTAATGCTCGGCCTCGTAGCCGAACGCCCCGGCCATGCCGCAACAGGTCGAGTCGATGATTTCGGCCTCGAGCCCGGGGACCAGGCCAAGGGTGGTTTCGCTGGCGCCCATGACGCCGAAGGCCTTCTGGTGGCAATGGCCGTGCACCAGGGCGCGCTTCCACGGCACCGGCTTGAGATCGAGGCGTAAACTACCGGCCTCATGCTCCAGGCTGAGGAATTCTTCGAACAACAGGGCGCCCGATGCCAGCGCCTCGGCTTCCGCGCCGGGCAGCATCACCTTCAACTCGTCACGCAGGGTCAGCAGGCACGAGGGTTCGAGGCCGATCACCTTGACGCCCGCGTCGACATGGGGTTTCAGCGCCTCCATCAGGCGCCTCGCCTCGACCTTGGCCTCCTCGATCAGCCCGGCGGACAGGAAGGTCCTGCCGCAACACAGCGGACGGCCGCCGGCGGGCGGGCGGGCGAGACGCACGCCGTAACCCGCCGCCTCGAGCACGGCGACGGCGGCGGTGGCGTTCTCGGGCTCGAAATAAGCGTTGAAGGTGTCGACGAAGAGGACGACCTCGCCGGCGGATTTCGCCTCGCCCGCCGCTTTGTCGCCGCCGGCCCGCCGCCGGGCCCGCCGCCCCATTCGACCAGAAATCATCGCGCCGCCAGCGGGGCAATCGGCGCCGCGCGCTCAGGCCGAGGACCGTCTCGCTCAATTCGGCGAGGCCCGGCACCCGATCGCGCAAGTTGAGGATGGGCGCCAATCGGCTGGCGACGGGCGCGTAGCGCGGCAGATAGGCGAACAGCCGGTCGCGCGGGCTCAAGCCCCGTCGCTTCCGGTAATGGTGGAGGAACTCGATCTTCATCCTCGCCATGTCGACGCCGGTGGGGCATTCGCGCTTGCACCCCTTGCAACTGATGCAAAGGTCCATGGTCTCGTACATCGCCTCGGAGGTGAGGGCATCGGCGCCGAGCTGACCGGTGATCGCCAGGCGCAGCGAGTTCGCCCGCCCGCGGGTGACGTGGATCTCCTCGGCCGTGGCGCGGTACGACGGGCACATGACGCCGGGCTCGGCCTTGCGGCAGGCGCCGTTGTTGTTGCACATCTCGACGGCGCCGGCGAAGCCGCCCCACTCCGACCAGTCGAGCGCGGTTTCCAAGGGTTCGGCGGCGTAATCGGGCGGGTAGCGGAACAAGGAGCGGTCGTCCATGCGCGACGGGTTGACCACCTTGCCGGGATTGAACAGGCCGTCGGGATCGAAGGCGCGCTTGACCTCCTTGAACGCCCAGGTGATCCGCGGCCCGAACATGGCCTCGTGGAACTCGGAGCGCACCAGGCCGTCGCCATGCTCGCCCGAATGCGAGCCCTTGTACTCGCGCACCATGGCGAAGGCCTCCTCGGCGATGGCGCGCATCTTCTTGACGTCCCCCTCGTCCTTCATGTTGAGGACCGGGCGCACATGCAGGCAGCCGACCGAGGCGTGGGCGTACCAGGTGCCCCTGGTGCCGTGCCTTTCGAACAACTCATCGAGCCGCTTGGTGTATTCCGCCAGATCGTCGAGGCCGACGGCGCAGTCCTCGATGAAGGAGATCGGTTTGCCATCGCCCTTCATCGACATCATGATGTTGAGCCCCGCCTTGCGGACCTCCCAGA
>JADFPK010000027.1 GCA_022562375.1 Pseudomonadota bacterium | reverse complement strand
TCGATGAGCTCGACAACGACATCACCGGCATCACCCCGGCATCCTTCGAGCCCACCATCGATTACGTCGTCACCAAGGTGCCGCGCTTCACCTTCGAGAAGTTCCCCGGCACCGAGCCCGTGCTGACCACGTCGATGAAGTCGGTGGGCGAGGCCATGGCGATCGGGCGGTGCTTCGCCGAGTCCCTGCAAAAGGCGCTGAGGTCCCTGGAGACGGACCTGACCGGGCTCGACGAGGTCGAGATACCGGGCGCCGCCGGCGGCGCGAACCGCGACGTCATCCGCAAGGCGCTGGGGGTACCGACGCCGGACAGGCTTTTGGTCATCGCCCAGGCTTTCCGCTTCGGCCTCGATGTCGCCGAGATCCACGACGCTTGCAAATACGATCCTTGGTTCCTGGCCCAGATCGAGGAACTGGTGAGGGTCGAGGAGGAATTGCGCGCAAACGGCCTGCCCAATGATGGCGCCGGCCTTGCCCGGCTCAAACGCCAGGGCTTTTCCGATGCGCGCATCGCCACCCTTTGCGGCGTCGCCGAGGAACGGGTGAGCAAGCGCCGCGCCCGCCTCAAGGTCCGGCCGGTGTTCAAGCGCATCGACACCTGCGCCGCCGAGTTCCCGTCGCTGACGCCCTACATGTATTCGACCTACGAAGGCGGCGGCGGCCCGGCCAAGGCCGAGTGCGAGGCCGATCCATCCGCTAGGCGCAAGATCATCATCCTTGGCGGCGGCCCCAACCGTATCGGCCAGGGGATCGAGTTCGACTATTGCTGCGTGCACGCGGCCTATGCGCTCGAGGACGCCGGCATCGAGTCGATCATGATCAACTGCAACCCCGAGACCGTGTCGACCGACTACGACACCTCGGACCGCCTGTATTTCGAGCCGCTGACGGCCGAGGACGTCATCGAGGTGGTCCGCGCCGAGACCGCCAAGGGCGAGCTTCTCGGTGTCATCGTCCAGTTCGGCGGCCAGACGCCGCTCAAGCTCGCCGAGGCATTGGAGGCGGCGAACATCCCCATCCTCGGCACCTCGCGGAACGCCATCGACCTGGCCGAAGACCGCAAGCGCTTCCGGCGGCTGCTAAAGAAACTCAAGCTCAGGCAGCCCGCCAACGGCATCGCCTATTCGGCGCTCGGCGCTCAGCGGATCGCCAGCAACATCGGCTATCCGGTGCTGATCCGGCCGTCCTACGTGCTTGGCGGCCGGGCGATGGAAATCATGCACGACAAGGAATCGCTGGCGCGCTACATGGCGGCCGCGGTCAAGGCGTCGGGAAAGCACCCGGTGCTGATCGATTCCTATCTCCAGGACGCCATCGAGGTCGATGTCGACGCCATCGCCGATGGCAAAACCGTCCATGTCGCCGGCATCATGGAACATATCGAGGAGGCGGGAATACATTCGGGCGATTCCGCCTGCTCCCTGCCGCCGAGGAGCCTCGGCGCCGAGATCATCGACGATATTCGCCGCCAGACCACGACGCTCGCCAAGGCGCTCAAGGTGGTGGGGTTGATGAACGTGCAATTCGCGATCAAGGGGAAGGACATTTATGTCCTCGAGGTCAACCCGCGGGCGAGCCGCACCGTGCCCTTCGTCGCCAAGGCCACCGGCGTGCCGATCGCCAAGATCGCCGCCCGGGTGATGGCCGGCGAGGCGCTTGCAAGCTTCGGGCTCACCGATTTCCAGCCTTCCCACGTGGCGATGAAGGAGGCGGTGTTCCCCTTCGCCCGCTTCCCCGGCGTCGACATCATCCTCGGCCCGGAGATGAAGTCGACCGGCGAGGTGATGGGGCTGGATACCGATTTCGACCGGGCCTTCGCCAAGTCGCAGCTTGCCAGCGGCACCAAGATCCCGCTTTCGGGCACCGTCTTCATATCGGTCAAGGACGGCGACAAGGCGGCCATGGTGGAGCCCGGCCGGCGCTTGGCGGATATGGGATTCAAGCTCCTCGCCACCCGCGGCACCGCCAGGTTTCTGGACCAGGCCGGCCTTAAATGCACGGTCGTCAACAAGGTCCTGCAGGGCCGGCCCCACATCGTCGACGCGATGAAAACCGGCGAGGTGCAACTGGTATTCAACACCACCGAGGGCGCCGGGGCCATCGCCGACAGCTACGCGCTCCGCCGTACGGCGTTGATCAACAAGATCCCCTACTACACCACCGTCGCCGGGATCCAGGCGGCGTCCCAGGCGATCGCCGCGCTCAAAAGCGGCTCTCTTGAAGTCGCGCCGTTACAGTCTTATTTTAAACCTTCTTCCGAACGAAGCCCGGGGGAAACAGGGCGTTGAAGCCGTTCGGCGGGCCTTGGCGGCCGGTCCCGGGGTCGGGCCCGGGGTCGGGCCCGGGGTCGGGCCCGGGGTCGGGATAGTCATAATTTGGTAACACTTTTTTGCCCATAACCCATGGCGATGGAAAAGATACCCATGACAACAGGCGGTTACGATCGCCTGGTCGATGAACTCAAGCACCTCAAGACGGTCGAGCGGCCCCAGGTGATCCGCGCGATCGCCGAGGCGCGCGAGCATGGCGATCTATCGGAGAACGCCGAATACCACGCCGCGCGCGATCGCCAGGGTTTCATCGAGGGCCGGCTGGCCGAGCTCGAGGACAAGCTCAGCCGGGCCGAGGTCATCGACGTCTCGTCGTTGAAGGGCGGTGTCGTCAGGTTCGGGGCCACCGTCAGGATCATCGACGAGGACACCGACAAAAAAACCACCTATCAGATCGTCGGCGCCGACGAGGCCGACATCGATTCGGGACTGCTTTCGGTCATATCGCCGCTGGCCCGCGCCCTGATCGGCAAGAAAAAAGGCGATTCGGCCGAGGTGTCGACGCCGGGCGGCCACAAGTTCTACGACATCGTCAGCGTCCGCTACAAGTAGCGCCGCCACTCATCCACCCATATCCTCTCACCTCGCAAGAATTGCCAAGGCCGTGTTCAGCGGGACGCCGGGATGGGTTTCCTGTCGGTATCGATCGGCACGCCCGGCAGGGACTTGGCCGTGCGGATGGTCTCGAGAGTGGTCACGCGGCTGACATGGGGGATGGCGGTGAGCCGCATGGTCAGGGCATCGCGATGTTCCTTGTCCCGCGCCACCATCTTCAGGACGAAGTCCCCGCCGCCCCGGACCATGTGGCACTCGCGGATCTCCGCCCAGTCGGCCATCGACGCCTCGAATTCCGAAAGCACGTCCTGGGCCTGACCGTCGAGCCCGACGAGGGCGAAGAACAACTCCTTGTAGCCGAGCTCCCTTGCGTCGATATCGGCGTGATAGCCCTGGATGTAGCCGGCCATCTCGAGGGCACGGACACGGCGCAGACACGGCGGCGCCGAGATACCGGCGCGCCGCGCGAGCTCGACATTGGTCATCCGTCCCTGGTCCTGCAGATCGCGCAGGATGCGGCGGTCGATGGTGTCGAGCTTGACTCTCTGCATGAAAGGTTCTCTGGATGGTATCGTGATTTACCGGTGTTATACTACAACCGGCAACTTCCACGAAATAATATTTCAATGTGAACCGGCACGCGATGCCGCCCCCTTTGGCTTAGCCCGGACTTCTCACCCTGGACAGGTGCGGCAATCCCGCCGCCGATGAGGGTCGAAGAATCGACAGCGGCCCGGCTTGTGCCTTGCCTCTCGGGACGCGGATTTCTATTTTAGGAGTCGACCTTCGACGTTTGGAAACCCCTGGCGACGTTTGGAAACCCCTGGCAACGTTTGGAAACCCCGACCATGAGCGAACACCTCCACAGTGAAGTCCTGATCCTCGGTTCCGGTGCCGCCGGGCTTACCGCGGCGATCTACGCCGCGCGCGCCGGTCTCAAGCCCCACATGATCAGCGGCCTTCAACCCGGCGGTCAGATGACGATCACCACCGATGTCGAGAACTACCCCGGCTTCGCCGAGGTCATCCAGGGACCGTGGCTGATGGAGGAGATGGAGAAGCAGGCCCGGAGCGTCGGCGCCACCGCCAGCGCCGACACCATCGTCTCGGCCGATCTTTCGCGCCGGCCGTTCACCCTGCTCGGCGATACCGGCGATCGCTACACCGCCGACGCCCTTATCATCGCCACGGGCGCCAGCGCCCGCTGGCTGGGACTGGAAAGCGAGGAGAGGTTCAAGGGATTCGGGGTGTCGGCCTGCGCCACCTGCGACGGCTTCTTTTTCCGCGACCTGGCGGTCTGCGTCGTCGGCGGCGGCAACACGGCGGTCGAGGAAGCGATGTATCTCACCCGTCACGCCTCGAAGGTCTCCCTCATCCACCGGCGCGACGCGCTCCGGGCCGAGAAGATCCTCCAGGAACGCCTCCTTGCCGACCCCAAGATCGAAGTGATCTGGGATTCGGTGCTGGACCGCATCGAGGGCGAGGACGACCCGCCGCGTGTCACCGAGGTCAGGATCAAGAACGTCAAGAGCGGCGAGGAAAGCGGCATCCCGGTCGAAGGCGTCTTCATCGCCATCGGCCACGACCCCAACACCGAAGTGTTCAAGGGACAGATCAATATGGACGCCGACGGCTACATCGTGACCGCGGCCGACAGCACGATTACCAATATTCCCGGCGTCTTCGCCGCCGGCGACGTCCAGGACAAGATTTTCCGCCAGGCGGTCACCGCGGCGGGAACCGGCTGCATGGCGGCGCTGGAAGCGGAGAAGTACCTTGCCGATGAGCAAGCCGCGTCCGCCCGTCCGGCGGCGGAGTGAGCGCGGCCGGTAACGATCACCGCCCAAGGAGAACCGGTCGATGGACTGGGACAAGCTCAGGATATTCCACGCCGTCGCCGAGGCCGGCAGTTTCACCCACGCCGGCGAGGCGCTCAACCTCAGCCAGTCGGCCGTCAGCCGCCAGATCGGCACGCTGGAGAGCGGCCTCGGCGTCGCCCTGTTCCACCGCCATGCGCGCGGCCTGATCCTGACCGAGCAGGGCGAGCTTCTGTTTCAGACCACCAAAGAGGTGGCCCACAAGCTGGTGATGACCGAGGCCATGCTGGGCGAAAGCAGGGAACGCCCGAGGGGGCCCTTGAAAATCACCACGACGGTGGCCTTCGGCTCCATCTGGCTGACTCCGCGCATGAAGGAGTTCACCGAACTCTACCCCGACATCAGGGTCAACCTGGTGTTGGACGAAAGCGAACGCGATCTGTCGATGCGCGAGGCGGACGTCGCCATCCGCATGGTGCCGCCGCGCCAGCCCGACCTGATCCAGCGCCATCTCATGACCATGCATTTCCATGTCTATGCCTCGCCGGAATACCTCAAGAAGTACGGCCTGCCGGAGAAGCCCGCGGACCTTGCCGATCACATGCTGATCGTCTATGGCGACGACATGGAGCCGCCGGTGGCCGACGTCAACTGGCTGCTCGAGGCCGGCCGGAAGCCCAACGATCGCGACCGAGCGCTGCTCAAGGTCAACAACATCTACGGCATCTACCGGGCGGTGCAAAGCGGCGTCGGCATCGCCGCGCTTCCCGATTACACCATCCGCCAGGCCAGCGAACTGGTGCGCATCCTGCCCGAGCTCGAGGGGCCGAGTTACGATGCCTACTTCGTTTACCCGGCGGAATTGCGCCACTCCAAGCGCATCATCGTGTTCCGCGACTACCTGATCCGCAAGATCGCCGAGGCCCAATTCTAGAGCGGGTCTTGGTAGATAGGAACCGCTCTGGCCGCGATATGCGTGGGCGGCGAGCTATGCAGTAAACGCATAGCCGACCCGACTTATTAACGGTTCCGGTCGCGCCCGCCCGCACTATCTTAAAAGTCGTCAAGGCGGCCTAGCCGCATTGAAGTCATTTATTTCGGTCACGTGAATTTCGCTTGACCTCGTGTTCCGGGCGCAAGGCCTGGAAAATGGGTCCATTGGATCCAACGTCTCCCAGACGTGAAGCCTCCCTGTTAGACTCGCCGGGCCGAAAGGCCCGGCGCTTTTTTGGTGTGCCCTCGGGGAGTCCGTCAGGCACCATCGCTACATGAAGAGGGCGCTACATGAAGAGGCGTTCGCCCTCGAGTCCCTTGTACAATTCGGCGACGAACGCACCGTAACCGTTGAAGAGTTGCGTCGGCACTCTCTTGTCGGTACCCAGCACCCGTTCGCTGGCCTGGCTCCAACGGGGGTGCGGCACCTTGGGATTGACGTTGGCCCAGAAGCCGTATTCGTTTGGAGTGAGGGTTTCCCAGAAGGTCTTCGGGCGCTCTTCCAGGAAGGTGAACTTGACGATCGACTTGATGGACTTGAAGCCGTATTTCCACGGCACCGCCAGACGCAGGGGCGAGCCGTTCTGTTTGGGCATCGGCTTGCCGTAAAGCCCGGTGGCGATGAAGGCGAGCTCATTCACCGCTTCGGCGATCGTCAGCCCCTCGATATAAGGCCAGGGATACCAGAACTGCTTCTGGCCCGGCGCCACCTCGGCGTCGGAAAAGGTCTCCATGCGCACATATTTGGCCGAACCCAGGGGACGCGCGAAATCGATCAGGGCCTTGAGTGCGAAACCGCTCCAGGGAACCGTCATCGACCACGCCTCGACGCAACGGAGGCGGTACAGGCGCTCCTCCAGGGGCATCTTCCTCAGCAACTCGTCGACGCCGATGGTGATCTTCTTCTCCACCAGCCCGTCGAGGGTGACCGTCCAGGGCCGGATCCGCAACGCCTGGGCGGCGCGATGGATCTGCTTGTGGGAGCCGAATTCGTAGAAGTTGTTGTAGGTCGTCGCCAACTTCTCGTCGGTAAGGGGACGGGTGATCTGATAGCGCGGGTTGCGCATCACCGGATAAAGCGACGCCGAGGGGTCCGCCGGCGCCGCCTCGGCCGAATTTCCGGTCTTGCCGCCGGTCGCCGCGCTGTCCTCTTCGCCACAGCCCGCCAGCAACAGGGACGCCGCCGGCGCCAGTAACGGGCCCGCCGCCAGCGCCTTCACCAGACGCCGGCGTTCGACGAAGATACCCTCCGGCGTAACGGCGCTTTCGCCGATCTCCCAGCCGCGCTTGTTCCTGATCAGCATGCCAAATCTCCCGCCGGTTGAACCATCACCGTATTCATGGCCTGGTATTGACATAGCTGGGTATTCGGCCATGCCGCCGCCAATAAAACATTCGTGATCACGGCCTTTCCCGCCGGGATCAGCCGGCGGCGGCCTGGCGCTGCTCGATGACCTGGTCCGCCAGCTTGCCGGTGATCTCCTGGAGGTGGTCGAACCGGTAGGTGAAGGTGCCGACACCGAGCGAGAGGGAACGCAACTCGTTGATCAGGTCGCGGATTTCGGACTGGGGCATGTTGGCCGAGACCTCGTCCCAGCCCTTCCACCCCGGCCTGGCGTCGAAGCCGAGGAACTGGCCGCGCCGGCCGCTGATGAGCCGCTGCGCCCTGGAGGTATATTCGCTGGGCACGGCGATGCGGACCATATAGATCGGCTCGAGCAGCACCGGATCGCATTTCGACATGCCCTCGGTCATGGCGATGCGGGCGGCCTGCTTGAAGGCCATTTCGGAGCTGTCCACCGCGTGGTACGAGCCGTCGGTGAGGATCACCGCCATGTCGACCACGGGGAAGCCGAGCGGCCCCTCGTTCATGTAGTCCTTGACCCCGGATTCGACCGCCGGGATGTACTGGCGCGGCACGACGCCGCCGCTGATGGTCTGGGAAAAGTTGAAGCCCGATCCCCTGGGCAGCGGTTTTATGTCGATATGCACGTCGCCGAACTGGCCGTGGCCGCCGGTCTGGCGCTTGAAGCGGCCATGCTGGGAGGTCGATTTGCGGATGGTTTCCTTGTACGGCACCCGCGGCATATGCGACTTCACCTTGAGGTTGGCCTTGTTCGCCATGCGACCGAAGGCGATCTGCAGGTGCAACTCTCCCTGGCCCCAGACCAGCATCTGCTGGGTGTCCGGGTTCTGCTCGAGCGCCAGCGAGGGATCCTCTTCCGTCAGCCGGCCGATGGCGCCGGTGAGCTTGACCTCGTCGCTGCGGTTTAAGGCCTCCACCGCCAGCGCATAGACCGGCGTCAGCTTCTCGGGCCAGGTCAACTCGTCCTCGGTCTCGCCCGACGGCGTCAGGACATCGCCGGTATTGATCTCGTCCATGCGGCCGAGCGCCACGACCTCGCCGATCCCGGCGCTCGCCACCTTGTCGATATTATGTCCCTGCATGCGGAACAGCCCGGCGATGCGCCCGCCGTTAAGCGTCATGCCGTCCTTGATCTCGCCCCGCCAGACGCGCACCAGGGACAGCTTGCCGGCATGGGGCACGAAGTTGGTCTTGAACACCTGGGCCAGGGCCTCGCCGCCCGCGCCAACCCCGCGCCTGGCCGCCGTGGCGGCGGCGTGGGGCACTTCGTGGCGCAGCAGCTTGAGGAGCCGCCGGACGCCGTGATCGCCGAGGCCGGCGCCAAGCAACACCGGCACGATCAGGCCTTCCGCCATATCCTTGGCCAGGTCCTGGTAAATCTCGCTTTTCTCCGGGACCACGTCCTCCAGGAACTGTTCGAGCAGGGTATCGCTGAAGTCGGCCAGCTTCTCGATCAGCTCGGTGCGCGCGGTTTCCTTGCGATCGACCATGGCATCGGGAAGCTCGATCAGATCCGAGGCCTCGCCCGGTTTGTACGCATAGGCCCGCTCGCTCGTCAGATCGACGTAACCGGTGATGTGCTCGCCGTCGCGGATCGGCACCTGGCGCAACACCAGAGGCAGGCTCGAGACCGCCTGCAGGGCCTCGATCATCTCGGCGACGCTGGCCGAGGCCGTATCCATCTTGTTGATGAAGAGGCAATGGGGAATCCCGTGGTCCTCGAGGAACTTGAGTATCGGCGCGACGGTCATGGCGCGTTCGATCTCGGATTCGCAGACGACGATGGCGGCATCGGCGACCATCAGGGCGTTGAAGGTTTCCTGGGCCAATTCGATAGACCCGGGGCAGTCGATGAAAATCCACGGACCGCCGAGGAACTCGGCCGAGGCGACGGAAAGTTCGGTGGACATCTGCCGGGCGCGGGCCTCGGGCGCCGAATCGCCGATGGTATTGCCTTCCTTGACCGTGCCCTTGCGCGGCACCGCCCCGCAGACGTGCAAAAGGCTTTCGAACAGGGTCGTCTTGCCGCTGAGATAGGATCCTACCAGCGCGACGCAACGCGGCGCCGGGTCTTGCGAGTCGCTCACTTCGTTCTCCCTGCTTCGGTTACCCGATTATCTCTATCTTACCCGATTGTCTCGATCTCGAACCCGGGCGGCGGTGATCGGACCATGCCGCCCGGCATGGCCACGAACCATTATAACGCTTTTGGCCAATCTTTCAGCCCCTCGGCGGGGGATGCAAGATAAAAATCGCCGCTGGCATCGAGCCCGCTCTCGCCACGCTTCGCTGGCGTAGCGGGCCTTCGCCACGCCGAAGCGGCTCCGGCCGCGCAGGCGGGTGGGCCGGCGATTATGCCAGGGCGGCGCAGGCGTCGATGATGCGCCGGCAGGCCTCCTCGAGCGCCTCGGTCGATGTGGCGTAGGAGATACGAAAGCAAGGCGAAGCCCCGAACGCCTCGCCCTGGACCACGGCGACCCCCTTGGCTTCCAGGAGATAGGTCACGAAGTCGGAATCGGTTTCGATCTTCTTGCCGTCGGGCGTGGTCTTGCCGATGACGCCGGCGCAGGACGGATAGACATAGAACGCCCCGTTCGGGCTCTGGCAACCAAGCCCTTCGGCCTGGTTGAGACGATCGACCACCAGGTCGCGCCGGCTCTTGAACACCTCCGTACGCTCGGCGATGAAGTCCTGCGGCCCATTGAGCGCCTCCACCGCCGCCGCCTGGGAGATGGTGCAGGGGTTGGTGGTGCTCTGGGACTGGACCTTGGCCATACCCTTGATCAGGGCCTCGGAGGCGCCGGCGAAGCCGATGCGCCAGCCGGTCATGGCATAGGCCTTGGACACGCCGTTCAGGGTCAGGACGCGGTCATAGAGCTTCTCCTCGACCTGGGCCAGGGTGAAGAATTCGAATCCGTCGTAGACGATATGCTCGTAAATGTCGTCGCTGATCACCCAGACCTGGGGATGGTCGAGGAGAACGTCCGCCAGCGCCTTCAACTCATCACGATCATAACCCGCGCCGGTTGGATTGGAGGGCGAGTTCAGGATCAGCCATTTGGTCTTCGGCGTGATCGCGGCGTCGAGATCCTCGGGGCTCATCTTGTAGCGCCGGTTCTCGGGGCACGGCACGATGACGGGCTTGCCCTCCATCAACAAAACGATGTCGGGATAGGACACCCAGTAGGGCGCCGGGATGACGACCTCGTCGCCGGCATCGAGTGTCGCCGCCATGGCGTTGAACAGCACCTGTTTGCCGCCGGACCCGACGGTGATCTGGCTGGCCGTGTAGTCGAGGCCGTTCTCGCGCTTGAACTTGGCCGCGATCGCCGCCTTCAACTCAGCCGTCCCGTCGACGGCGGTGTATTTGGTCTCGCCCCGTTCGATGGCGGCGATGGCGGCGGCCTTGATGTTGTCCGGCGTGTCGAAATCGGGCTCACCGGCGCCGAGGCTGATCACGTCCCGTCCGGCCGCCTTGAGCTCGGCCGTCAGCCCGGTGAGGGCGACGGTGGCGGAGGGTTTGATCCTGCCGAGGCGGCTTGAGGCGAAAGACATGGCGTTACTGTCCTTAGGGAGATTTTGGCCTATAGAGATTTTGACCGGCGACAAGCTACGCCTTGCTTAAAGACCGCGCAACCGCGAAAGAGGCCGGCAAAGCCCGATGAGGACCGGCGCGCCCGCACCGGGAAAAGAGATGGAGAATGCGGTTGCATTCGGCGGCGAAGGCAATAACATCGCCGCCGTCATCCGGCGGGAATGAAAAATTAGAGAGGCTTCGTTCCGCCGTTGGGAGGCGTCATGGTTACCGGCTGGAAAGCGTATCTGTCGGTTTCCGAGAACGCCGCGCATCGGTGCGCCGGCGATGAGTCCTTGCGGCGGGCTTACCGGCCCTTGCGCGAGGCGATCCGCAATGTCGTCGAAGCGGCGAGGCCGAAGACGGTGGCCTGTCTCGGCGCCGGCGTCCTCAATGACATCCCCTACCGCGCCCTCGTCCAGTCGGACGCCACCCTCCACCTGGTGGACTGGCTGCCCGATCTGATAGAGACCGGTATCACCCATGGCATCATCCGCGCCGACGCCGACGATCGGCCCGAGTGCATCTATTGCCGGCTCGACGACGACCGGGCGCGGGCCTGTGTACGGCCTTCAAGAGAGGGGCCGAGCCCAAAATCCACGGCGAGGACGCGACCGCCGGCTATGCCAGCGCCTTCGCCACCGCGCTCGCCGATGAACTGCCCCGGGCCACTTCGTGGAAGCAGGCCTTCGGCGTCGCCAACGCGCTCAGCAGACGCATCGGGCGGTGGCGGCGCCCGCTCGACATCGCCGATCATTCCATCGATCTGGTGACGGCGTCCGATCTGGTGACGGCGTCGATGGTGCTGTCCCAGTTCGAGACCCAGCCCTACAACTATTTCGCCGAGCAGGCGGCGACCCTCCTCGGCCGGCCCAGGCGGCGGGACGAAAGGCGGCTCGATGCCGCCATGAAGGCGCTGCGCACCACGCTCTTGACCAACCAGGTCGCCAGGCACTGTGAGGAAATCGAGAGGATCCTGGCCCCCGGCGGGCGCTGCTTCATGGCCTTCGAGCTCTTCCACTACGACCGCCAGCGGGAGTGCTGGTTCCTGGTCGGCCAAATGCATCAGGCCTTGGCCATCGTCGCCGAGCGCTTCGAGTTCGACTTCGACCTGCTGCCCGCGACCGACCTCGCGCTCAGGTTCGAACCCCCGGGCAAGTCCTCGCTGGTCTACGCCTTCGTCCTCAAGGCGAAGGGTGAGCCGCCCTCCCCGCCGCCCGGCGAGGGGGTGTCATCGCAAAAGCTGTCCGAGATGATCGCCCGGCGCCGAAGTTGAGGATCTTTTCGATGTCCGTGCGTTTGGGCATGGCTAGCTTTGAACCACAGAGATCACAGAGCCCACAGAGACAAGGGCAAAAAACGCCGAATTCATCCGCATCCGTTTATCACTCAACTAATTCCTTCAGTCTTTTCACAGGCGCCAAGCGCTGTGTATTTTCTCTCTCTGTGAAATCCTCTGTGTTCTCTGTGTGCTCTGTGGTGAGTTCTTTTTTGCGGCTCCTGGTGTCCCCATGGCGAAGGGTATCTAACCACAGAGATCACAGAGCCCACAGAGTGATCATAGCGCCCACAGTGACAAGCACAGAAATTTCCCCAATTCACCTATATTTGTTTATCACTCAACTAATTCCTTCCGTGTTTTACAGGCGCCAAG
>JADFPK010000227.1 GCA_022562375.1 Pseudomonadota bacterium | reverse complement strand
ATTGCGACGGCACCCTGGTCGACAGCCAGCATTCGATCGTCAGCGCGATGAATGCGGCGTGGCGGGTCCATGGGCTCGACGCGCCCGATGCCAGGGCGGTGCGCCGGATCGTCGGCCTGCCGCTGGAGGTCGGCATGGCCAAGCTGCTGCCGGACGGCGACGAGGAGGATTTCGAGCGCCTGTCGCGCCATTACCGGGCGGCCGCCTATGAGTTGCGCCAGCACGAGGAGTTCGCCGAACCGCTCTATCCCGGCGCCATCGAAGCCATCGAGGCGCTGGCGGCGGCGGGCTATCTGCTCGGCGTCGCCACCGGCAAGTCGCGCCGCGGGCTCGACGCCACGCTCGAGAGCCACCGGCTCACCGGCAAATTCGCCACCCTTCAGACCGGCGACGCCGCGCCCGGCAAGCCGGCGCCCGACATGCTGCTGCGCGCCATGGCCGAGACCGGCGCCGGGCCCGGGACGACGGCGATGATCGGCGACACCAGCTTCGACATGTTGATGGCGAAGAGCGCCGGTGCCGTGGCCATCGGCGTTTCCTGGGGCTACCATGGGGAAGACGAGCTGCGTGAGTGCGGGGCGGCGCGGGTGCTGGCGGATTTCGGCGAACTGCCGGCGGCGCTCGACGCCTTGATCGGAGAAAGATGATGCGCCTTAAAACCATCCTGAAAACAGTCCTTGCCCTCCTCGTCGTGCTGGTGATCGCGGCGGTCGTGTTCGTTCAGACCCTGGACTTCGACCAGTACCGTCCGCTGATCGCCGAGAAGGTGCGCGAGGCCACCGGGCGGGAGCTCGAGATCAGGGGAAGCCTCGATCTCAAGCTCTCCTTGACCCCGTCGATCGCCATCGACGATGTCCGCTTCGCCAACGCGCCCTGGGGCTCACGCCCCGACATGGTCAGGCTCAAGAGCCTGCGCGTCGAGGTGGAGCTCCTGCCGCTGCTCACCGGCGACATCGAGATCAAGCGTTTCATCCTCATCGGCCCCGACATCCTGCTCGAGACCGACGCCAAGGGGCGTGGCAACTGGATCCTGCCGGCGCTTGGCAAGGCGCCGGCGGAGGCCAAGGCCAAGGAGGGAGAAGCTGAGTTCACCCTTCCCACCATCCGCGACTTCCACATCGAGGACGCCAAGCTGAGCTATCGCGACGGGGCGACGGGCAAGACCATCAAGATCGCGCTCACAACCGTCACCGTCCGGGCCGAGGGCGCCGACGCGCCGCTCGAGGTCGAGATCGTCGGCGCCTTCGCCAAGACCGGGTTCGAGCTCAGCGCCGTCCTCGGTCCGCTCCGGGCGCTGGGCGGGGATGGGCCTTATCCGGTCGACCTCGAGGCGCGCATCGCCGGCGCCGTGATCAAGGCCAAGGGCGAAGTGGTCTCGCCGCTGAAGAAGCCCGAGATCGACATAGCACTCATCGTCGAGGGCAAGGATCTCGCCGGCCTCGCCGCGCTTGTGGGCGCGCCGCTGCCGTCTGGCCCCTATCGCTTGAAGGCGCGCCTCAAGGGCGGCGCCCAGAGGTTCGCGCTCGAGGGCATCGATGCCGGTATCGGTTCCAGCGATCTCGGCGGCAAGGCGTCGTTCGTCCTTTCCGGCCCGCGCCCGGCGATCGTCGCCGATCTCTCATCATCGTTGATCGATCTTGCCGACTTCATGCCGCCCGAGGCGGCGAAGAAGGCGGCGAAGAAGGCCGAGACGCCGAAGGCGGCCGGGAAGAAGGCGAAAAAACGGCTGTTCAGCGCCGATCCCCTGCCGCTGGCGGCGCTCGGCGCCGTCGACGCCGATATCAAGATCCGCGTCAAGCGCATCCTCGCCAAGAACATCGCCGTCGGCGACGTGGCGGTCGATCTGGCGCTCAAGGACGGCAAACTCACGGTCCGCCCGTTGAAGGCGGTGCTCGCCAAGGGCGCGATTTCCGGCAGTTTCGAGCTCGAAGCGCGGGGCAAGACGGCGAAAGTCACCCTGATGCTGAGCGTCAAGAAGCTCGATATCGGCGCCCTGTTGAAGGAATTGAACCAGGAGGCGCTGGCCTCGGGCCAGATCGATTTCTACACCCGGCTGAGCGGCGCCGGGAACTCGGTTCGCGCCATCATGGCCGGCGTCGGCGGCCGCTTGAACATCATCTCCGGCGGCGCCCGGGTCAACAGCAAGTATGTCGATCTCCTCGGCGCCGATCTCCTGCAGGTGGCGACCGGCACCGGCAATACCAGGGTCAACTGCCTGGTCGCCCGCTTCAACATCTCGGGCGGTATCGCCAAGGACAGGGGGTTCCTGTTCGACACCGAACGGATGTCGGTCAAGGGCGAGGGCACGATCAATCTGAAGACCGAGGCGCTGGACCTCAAATTCACCCCCAAGCCGAAGGACGCCAGCCTGATCAACCTTGCGCTGCCGTGGCGCGTCCGCGGCACGCTGATGGACCCCTCGGTCAGCCCCGATGAGGCGGCGGTCGCCAAGGAAGCCGCCGGTCTCCTGCTTTTCGGCCCGCTCGCCCTTCTCGGCTCGATGGCCACCACCGGCTCGGGCGACCAAAATCCCTGCGTCGCGGCGCTGGCGGCCAAGCCGGCCCCGGCCAAGACCGGCACGGCGCCAAAGCAACCGGCCACACCGGAGAAGAAGAAGGGCGGTATCGAGGGGTTTTTCGAGGGTATCGGCAGGAGCCTCGAGGGAATCTTCGGCGGCAATTGACGGTCAGGCCCGCTCGTTCCAGCATGTCCCCTCCCCTCGGGGCCGCGGTCCCGGGCGAGACAAGAGGTTCGGTCCGACGATGAACGGCGACGAAATCTCGGTGCGCGTCATCATCGAGGGCCGGGTGCAGAGGGTATGGTTCAGGGGCTGGACCCTCGAGCAGGCCAGTAATCGGGGCTTGCGCGGCTGGGTGCGCAACCGGCGCGACGGCGCCGTGGAGGCCCTGTTCACCGGGCCGGGAGCGGCGGTCGAGGAGATGATCGCGGCGTGTCGCCAAGGGCCGCCGGCGGCGCGGGTGGCGAAAATCAGCCGGTTTGCGGCGGAAGACGACGGCGGCGGGGACTTCCGCCCGCTGCCGACGGCCTGAGGCGAAGGCCCCCAAGGGTCGGAAAAGGGTCAGACGACGACCGTTTCGATGCCGAACACCTCCTCGAAGCAAGCCTTCAGCGCTTCATCGACCTCGGCCATGGTGGCGCCGATGCCGAGATCGGCCAGGGAGGTGACGCCGAAATCCTTAATCCCGCAGGGGACGATGCCGGCGTAATGGTCGAGGTCGGGATCGACATTGATCGAGACGCCGTGATAGCTCACGCCCTGGCGCACGCGCACGCCGATGGCGGCGATCTTGCACTCATTCGCCGGCG
>JADFPK010000226.1 GCA_022562375.1 Pseudomonadota bacterium | reverse complement strand
ACCGGCATCTTCATGATCTGGTCGAGCGCCTTGAGCGCCGCCCGGGATTGCTGGAACCGGGTGCAGAGACCGGCGATCTGCGCCAACGGCGCCATGGTGCGCCCCGCCAGTATGGTGGCCGCGACCAAGGCCCCCACCGTCATCAAGCCCTCGCCGATCTGGTAGACGCCATAGACCACGACGCCGACGGTCACGATGTTCTGAGAGAACGCGGCGAGACTGATGGCGACCGTCGAGAGGCTGCGCGCCTGGGCCGCCGATTTGGCCGAGCGGCCGACCTCGTTTTCCCATTTTCTCTGCATGAGGCCTTCGGCGCCCATGCTCTTGACCGTTTCCAGGCCGCCGATGGCCTCGAATAGGATACCGTGTTTGTGCGCCGATTCGTTGAATGTGCGCCGAACCACCCGGGTGAGCGGGATCTGAATGATCAGGCCGACGAACAGCACGATCGGCACGGCGATCAGAGGGACATAGGCCAAGGGCCCGCCGACGAACCAGATCATGGCGATGAACAGGAAGACGAAGGGCAAATCGATCAATGTCGTCAGGGTCACCGAGGTGAAGAAGTCGCGCAGGGTCTCGAACTCCCGCAAATGGCTCGCCATGGCTCCCGCCGACTGCGGACGCGCCGACATTTTCATGCCCATGACCTGTTCGAACATGCGGCTGGCGATCAGGGTGTCCGCCGAGCGCCCGGCCGCGTCGGCGAAATAGCTGCGCAGGATTCTCAAGACGAAATCGAATACAAAAACCGTCGCCACGCCGATGGCAAGCACCCAAAGGGTCTCGACCGCATTGTTGGGAACCACGCGGTCATACACGTTCATGATGAACAAGGGGGTGACGAGAGCGAACACATTGATGAGCAACGCCGCGAAGGCGACCGATGCGTATATCGGCCAGAATCTCGCGAGCGTGCCCCAGAACCAGGCCTTGGACTGGCGGACGCCGACGTCCATGGCGCGGCTCTCGAGATTGACCTGCGGTTGCGCGAACAAGGCATAGCCGAGATATTGCTTGGCCAGCTCGGTCACCGGAACACGCGTAACCGTGTCTCCCGATTCGGGGAAGATGATGTCGGCGTTGCGCTTGTCGATGCGAACGAGGACACAGGCGCTGCGCGGCGAGAGCAACAACACGCAGGGCAGCGTCAGGTTCGAGATTTGTTTGATCCGGCGCTTCACCAGCTTGGCGTTGAGGCCGGCGCGCTCGGCGGCACGGACGAACAGCTCGGGCGTCAGGTCACTGTCCGGCAACGGCAGGCCGGCGATCAACGCTTCCGCCGACATCGGCCGGTCGCGCAGCCCGATCAGGGTGACCAGTGACGCCAGCAAAGGGTCATCGCGCTTGCCGTCTTGGCTGGCGACATCCCACTGGGCGGCCTCGGAGCCGTCGGGTTCTCCCGCCCCGGGCTCGGGTACGCCGGCGAGCGTCGCCATCTCACCGTCCACCACGTTTGCCGACCCGTCCGGCGCCGGCAAGTTTTCCGCATGCCCGCCGGTCGCGGCCGGATCGCCGCGCCCCTGCTCCTCGAGGTCTTTGAGAGAGTCGGAGGTCATTGCTCTTCCGTCGATTGCAAATCGCCCACCGCGAAAGCCCCCTGGGTGGCGCCAACGCGTCCGCATGCGGCAGTCCCGCCAACGGACCTCACGGTATCACACATCCGGGAATTCTCCGCAAGGACATGGAAAACCCGCCGCCGCCGCCGCGGCACACCGCGGCACACAAGGGGCGTCGCCGAGGCATATGGCCCGAGGAACCTAGCGCCATAGTCTGGAAAGCTTTTTTGCCACAATAGGGAATATCTGCCACAGTAATGTTAACGGAATGTTTCCGTTGCCAATGGCGCCGGGCCGGCGATTCAACGGGGTCGAGGCTCGATCGCGCCCGGCAAGATACGCCTTAACGCGACACATCGCCCAATCAATTCAACAAGATGGAGCGAAACGCCGGCCGAAATCGCCGATCGGGGCGCCGGCGGGCGCGCCGTTTGGCGTCGGCGGCACGGGTGGCGATTCGGTGCCGGACGCACGGTGACGGCTTGGTCGCGGCGGCGGTCGTCGGCCGGTCTGCCGTCACGCCGGCCCCTTGCTTCCCCGGTTAGAATAGCGTTGCATTTTGGCAACGGGTAGGGTTTCGCCCGGTTTCATTTGTCTTGACCAACCCCGACGGGCAAATTAGGTTCTCGTGGCGGAGCCTTGGGAAATGTTCCATAAAATAACAGTGAGAACCTTCTTTCGTGTCACGAATTGAATTTATGAAGTTTTAGAGAGAGGGGTTACGATGGTTGGCAACGGTCGATTGTTGACATGGTCCCGGGTGTTGGCGCTTGGGGCCGCCGTCACCGTGTCCGCGGTCACGACGACACAAGCGGTGACATTGGAAGAAGCGGTTCGTCAGGCCGTGAACACCAACCCCGACGTCAGGTCCCTGGCCTCGGAGCGGCGCGCGGTGGATCACGAACTGCGCCAGGCGCGGGCAGGTTACCTTCCCTTGTTCGATATCCGGGCCGCCGCCGGACCGGAATGGAGCGACCGCCCATCCGTCGACGACAAGTGGCTGTTGCGCACCGAGTCCCAAGCGACGGTTCGTCAATTGCTGTTCGACGGTTTCGCCACCGCTAGCGAGGTCGAGAGGCAGCAGGCGCGCGTCGGCTCGGCGGCCCAGCGGGTCCATGATTCGGCCCAGACCACCGCGCTCAATGCCGTGTTGGCCTATCTCGAGGTGTTGCGCTCGCAATCTCTGGTCGAGATCGCCGAAAATAATGCCAAGGCACACGAGGCGAGCTTCGCCGACGTCAAGCGGCTTGCCGACGCCGGCCGGGGCAATGTCGGCGACGTGCGTCAGACCGAGGCGCGCCTGGCATCGGCGCGGGCCTCCCTGGTCAGGACCCAAGGCCGCCTTGCCGATACCGAGGCCAATTACATCCGCGTCGTCGGATCGCCGCCGTCGAACCTCGTCCGCCCCTCTTTTTCCGACTCCGCCATGCCCACGTCCCGGGATGGGGCGGTGGCGTTGGCGCTGCGCAATAATCCCGCCGTCGCCGTGGCGCAAGCGGACATCGATACGGCGAAAGCGGAGCTGAAGGCCACCAACGCGCCCTTCATGCCGCGCCTCGATCTCGAGCTGGGAACCCAGCAGAACAACAACATCGACGGCGTCGTCGGACGGGAGCAGGATTTCACCGCCCTCGTCGTGCTGCGGTATAACCTTTACGCCGGCGGCGGCGATACCGCCCGGCGCAAGGAGTTCGTCGAGCGCCTGGCGGCTTCCCGTGATCGGCTCGACCGCGCCAAGCGCCGCGTCGCCGAGGAGACCAGACTGGCCTGGA
>JADFPK010000225.1 GCA_022562375.1 Pseudomonadota bacterium | reverse complement strand
CCGCGGGCCCGGGTGCTGGTCTTGATTCCGCTCGGGTTCTTCACTCAACTGATCCGCATACCCGCCCTCGCCGTGCTGGGATTCTGGTTCGTCCTCCAGTTCATCCAATCCGCCCTGTCGAGCGGCGCGGGCGGCGGGGTGGCGTACTGGGCCCACATCGGTGGTTTCGTGACCGGGATGGTCTTGATCTTGGTGTTCCGCGACAAAGGGTTTCCATTGCTGGGGAGGCCGAAACGCCGAGGCCCCTGGGGCTAGAGCGGTTCTTGGTAGATAGGAATCAATTTGATGGGTGCAAATCGGCTCCTTCGGCAAGGCGCGGCGCGCCGCGCGATGCAACGCATCCACCCTCCGCAGCGGCAGCGCCGCTGCTGCGGAGGACGGGTCGGGCAAGCGTCGCAACGCCGCCGAGGGGCCGATTTGCCTCGACCTATGGCCGGGTTCTTTTGCGCCCTGGCGTCGTTGCGAAAAGCTTGTGATGCGCCAGCATCACTGCGCATTCCGCGCCTAGCCAGGACGCAAAATAATCCCGGTCAAATGGTTCCTATCTACCAAGACCCGCTCTGGAGCACGCCGATGCATCCGACGCCTCCGACCCCACCTGGCTCCGCCGCGCCCTCAGATCACTGGCGCCAAGCGGCGGGCGGGGTATACTTTGGCCCTCCTGCCCCCAAGGGCGTTAAATTCGCATCGTGATCATGGGATTCAACAACATCGCATTCGTCGCGGCCGACTCCCAGCCCGCCAGGGAAGCCCTTGCAAAGCTCGAAGAAAGATACCAGCACGTCCCGCCGGAAGAGGCGGACGTGATCGTCGCGCTTGGCGGCGACGGCTTCATGTTGGAGACGCTCCACCGTTACATCGACCGCAAGGCGCCGATCTACGGCATGCAACAGGGCTCGATCGGCTTCCTGATGAACAGCTATGACGAGGAAGGTCTCGAAGAGCATTTGGACGCCGCCGATGAGGTCGCCCTTCATCCCTTGCGGATGCGGGTGGACACCGTCGGCGGTGAACGCTCAGAAGCCCTTGCGATCAACGAAGTCTCCCTTCTGCGCGAGGCCCGCCAGGCCGCCAAGATCCGTATCCGCGTGGACGAGGTGGTGCGGGTGGAGGAGTTGATCTGCGACGGCGTTCTGGTGGCGACGCCGGCCGGCAGCACGGCTTACAACCTCTCGGTCAACGGTCCGATCGTTCCCCTGGGCGCGGGGCTTTTGGCGTTGACGCCGATCAGCGCGTTCCGGCCCCGTCGCTGGCGCGGCGCGTTGCTGCCCCAATCGGCGAGCGTGACCTTCGAGATTCTCGAATCGGCCAAACGCCCGGTAAGCGCCGTCGCCGACTTCACCGAGGTGCGCGACGTTGCCGAGGTCCACGTGTTCCAGGAGCGGGACATCGTACTTACCCTGCTGTTCCACCCCGAGCACAACCTCGAGGAACGGATCGTCAAGGAACAGTTCATGCCTTAGCGCCCGGGCGCCGTGCCCGGGTAACGGCCGGGCCCGCCGGAAACGCCCTTGATGATCCCCCTCTCATCTGATTGTTATGGGCCTGACCCGCGTTTGAAGGTACGAATGCGAGGAGTCTCCCGACACCCATGACCGCGCCGACTCGAAGAACCACTGAATTCATCCGCGACCTGGTCGGTTTCGACACCGTAAGCCGTAAATCGAACCTGGCGTTGATCGAGTTCGTCCGCGATTACCTCTCGGGTCTCGGCGTCGACTCAACGTTGATCCACGACGAGACCGGCAAGAAAGCGAACCTTTACGCCACTCTCGGCCCCCAGGACGGCTCAGGCGTCATGCTGTCGGGCCACACCGACGTGGTGCCGGTCGAGGGCCAGGACTGGTCGACCGATCCCTTCACCCTGACGGAAAGGGACGGCAAGCTTTTCGGCCGCGGCGCCTGCGACATGAAGAGCTTCATCGCCGTCGTACTCGCCCTTGTGCCCGACATCCTCGGGCGCGATCTCCGCCGCCCGGTCCATCTTGCCTTCACCTATGACGAGGAAGTGGGGTGTTTCGGCGCCCGCCGGCTGATCGAACAGCTCGAGCACATGCCCCAGCGCCCGGCCTGCTGCGTCGTCGGGGAACCCACCGGCATGGCGGTGGTGAACGGCCACAAAGGCAAGATGAGTGTCCATTGTCATGTCCGCGGCCTGGAGGGGCATTCGGCCCATATCGACAGGGCGGTCAACGCCATCGAGGCGGCCGCCGAACTCGTGGCGTTCCTCAAGGCCATGGCGCGGCGCCTAAAAAACGAGGGCCCGCATGACGGCGACTTCGATCCGCCCTACACCACCGTGCATACGGGCGTGATGGGCGGCGGTACGGCGTTGAACATCGTGCCAAGGGAATGCTCCTTCGAGTTCGAAATCCGCCATCTGCCGGAACAGGACCCCGGCGATTTGGTACTCGAACTCAAGAACTTCGCCAAAAATACAGTATTGCCGGAGATGCAGGCGGTATCCCCCGAATCGGGGTTTACCTGGAAGGAAGTTCGCGGCATCCCGCCCCTTGCGACGGATGACGATGCCGACATCCTGAGGCACGCCATGTCCATAACGGGTGACAACAAGGCGGCAAAGATCAGCTTCGGCACCGAGGCCGGCCTCTATCAGCGGGCCTCGATTCCAACCATTGTCTGTGGTCCCGGCCACATCGCCCAAGCCCACAAGCCTGACGAGTACATCGAACTCGACCAGATCGGGCGCTGTGAAGCGTTCCTGAGCAGCTTGATCGACCGCCTCTGCGGGGCTTGACACGATCAAGCCGCCGGCCAGCAGGGTGGTGCCGGGCGATTGGCCGTGGGCGGGAGGAATATTTTATCGGGGGGATGGGCGCTGACGGATTCGTCGGCGCAAGGAGAGAGCGGCGGCGCCATGGGCCGCTGAAAGGAAGGGAATCGTAGTGTTATTCCGCGTCCCCGGATTGAACAGGGATGATCTCGGGCCCGTCGCCTTGACGCTCGGCGGCGGCCTTCTCGGCGGCTTCGTCTTCAACTATTTCCGTATGCCGTTGCCCTGGATGCTCGGCGCCATGGCGGCGGTGACCGCCCTCGCCCTTACCGGACACAAGGTCAGGATCCCGAGATCGTTCCACCAACCGATGATCGTCATCATCGGCGTCATGCTGGGCTCCACCTTCACCATCGAGTTCTTCGAGCGCGCCGACGAGTACGTCGTGACCATAGCGCTGGTGGCGATTTACGTCGTCTTGGCGTCGGCGATCTGCATGGTCTATCTGGTCAAGGTCGGCCGCTACGATCCCGTCACCGCCTATTTCTCCAGCATCCCCGGTGGGCTTATGGAGATGCTGGTGCTGGCGTCAGCGGAAGGCGCCGATGAGC
>JADFPK010000224.1 GCA_022562375.1 Pseudomonadota bacterium | reverse complement strand
CTGATTGCGGGCTTCTTTCTTGTTGCCGCGCGCCAGCGCCGCTTCGGCAAGCGCCAGGGCGCTCATGCCGAATTGCCGGTCGCGGCCATAGGCGATGGCGAGTTGAGACCAGGCGAACGGGTTTTCACCTTCCAGGCGGACCGCTTCCTTGAGATGGACCAGCGCCCGTTTCGCCAGGGAAGGGTCTCCCTGCTCGAGCAGTACCTGCGCCAGCCCGATGCGCAGAAGGGCCGAGTCGGGCAAGGACCGGACCGCCTTGTCGTAGGGGCCGATGGCCTCGGCGCCGCGGCCGTTCTCGAACAGAATCTGGCCCTTGAGCTCTTGAAAGTACGGGTCTTCTGGGCGCTCGGCGATCAGCCCGTCGACCAGGGGAAGGGCCTTGGCGAGGTCGGGAACACGATAATGGGCGATGGCCCGGGCGTAACGCGCCTCGACGCTGTCATCGCCTTCTTTGTAGCGCTTGAAAGTCCTGGCCGGCGGTCTGAGAAAGCCCCTGAGCTTGGCGATCATGCGCCGGTGCATCTCGGCGAATTCGCGGCGCACCGGAGTGTCGGAGAAGCGCGAGTTGGCGATGAAATTGTTCACATGATCGATGCGGTCACGGGTGATCGGATGGGTGCGCAGATAACTCGGCTGGCGTCCGACGGTCAGCTGCTCCTGCTTCCCCATGATGTCAAGGAACTCGGCCATTCCGCGGGCCGACTGGCCGGTGCGTTCGAGGTATCCGAGCGCCGCCTGGTCGGCCGCCGATTCCTGGGCGCGGCTGAAGCGAAAGACGCCTTGGCGCGCCAGCTCTCCGCCGCCGAGCAGGATCGCTTGGCCCGCCTGCCCACTGCCGGTGGCGATGGACGCCGCCGCGCCCAGGATCAGGGCGATGATCTGGGCCGACGATGCGCTCCGCATGCGGTTGGACATGCGGCTCAGATGGCCGCCGGCGATATGGCCGGTTTCATGGGCGATGACGGCGATCAACTGGCCGGCATGTTCGCTCTGGAGCAACAGACCCGTGTTGATGAACAGGTTCATGCCGCCGAAGACGAAGGCGTTCAGCGTGTCGTCATTGACGATCAAGATCTTTACGTCCTTGCTATTGAGGCCGGCGGCGGCAAATAGTGGCGCGCTGTAAGCGCGGATGGTATTTTCAATCTCGGCGTCGCGGATGAACCGCGCCGCTTCGGCGTCGGCGGGCGGAGCCGCCAACATGACGCTCAGCGACAGACAAGCGGCCAAGGACTTCATGCGTTTGAACATGTTCACTTTCCCGGTCGAGATGACGAAGCGTAAGCCCGCCCGCCGGTGGCGTCAATCAGGGGCGGTTTTGCTTTTATGCTCCAGTGTTCTGGTTGCCTGTACGCCCCGTGGACCGGAAGTGGGGACGGTCGGGTATGTCAGGGGATTTCTCGGCGGCGTCGCGGCGGATGAGCCCCGCGCCGCGTTGATCGCGCGGGATGTGCTGTCGGCCGGCGGCGGCGCCGTCGATGCGGCGGTGGCGCTTTATTTCACCCTTGCCGTGACGCTGCCGTCCTCGGCCAGTCTCGGCGGCGGCGGCGCCTGCGTCGTCTTCGACAAAAAATCCAAAACCATCGAGGCCCTCGACTTCCTCCCCCGGGCGCCGGCCCGGATCGGCCCTTCGGCGGCGCGCCCGAGCGCGGTGCCGATGAACCCCCGCGGCATGTTTGCCCTGCACGCGAAATATGGCCGGTCGAGGTGGGAACAGCTGGTTTCGCCGGCGGCGAACCTCGCCCGTTTCGGCAACCCCATGTCTCGCGCATTGGCGCGCGATCTCTATGCCGCCGAAGGCCCGTTGTTGGCCGACCGCGAGAGCCGGCGCACCTTCACCCGGCCGGACGGATCGATCGTCCGTGAAGGGGACGTTATCGAGCAGCTTGATCTAGCCGCCGTGCTTTCCCTCCTGCGCCGCGCGCCGGGCAAGTTCTATTCCGGGCCCTTCGCCCGAAAGCTGGTGAAGGCGGTGAAAGAGGCGGGGGGGTCGCTCACCATCGAGGATCTGCGCGGCGCTATTCCGAAATGGAAGCCAACGGTAGCCGTCAATTACGGCCTGCTGACGGCACATTTCGCGCCGACGCCGGCGGGCGTCACCGCCGCCCAGATGTGGACCGCCTTGACCAAGGTCGAGCGTTACCGCTCCACCGACAAGGAAGAACGGCCCCATCTTTTCGCCGAAACCGCCATGCGCGTCTTCGCCGGCCGCGCCGCTTGGTCGGCGGACGGGCTTAACATCGAAGCCGCCCTCGACGACCTGGTGTCGTTGCCGCGCGTGAAGGCCATGATGTCGGGCTATTCGAGCGACCGCCATCGGCCCGCCGCCAGCCTCGAGCCGCCGCCCCCCCGCCGCCGGGATCAGGGCGCCGCCACCAGCTTCGTCGTCGCCGATCGGAACGGCTCGGCCGTCGCCTGCGCCTTCAGTATGAACAACCTGTTCGGCACCGGGCGGATCGCGCCGGGAACCGGCATCATGCTGGCGGCGGCGCCCGACCGGCTCGGACGGGGGCCGTGGGCGGTCGGCCCGATGATGGTGATCAACCAGAATATCTTTGAGTTGTTCCTCCTTGCCGCCGCCGCCGGCAGCGCCGCGCCGAGCGCGATGACCCAGGTGGCGCTCCTGGCGCTGGTCGGCAAACACCCGATCGACGAGGCGATGGGAGCGAGGCGCGTATTCCACCAGGGCGCTCCGGACCAGGTCTTGATCGAGCCGGGCAAGGGCACCAAAACGCCGACCTCGCTCAGACGGCGTGGACACGATGTCGCCGAGGTGCCGACCTTGGGTTTGGTCAACGTCTTCTTCTGTCCAAACGGATTGATGGATGACGACAGCGTCTGCCATGTAAGGACGGACCCGCGCGGTTACGGGCTAGGCGCCTCGGAGTGACCAGGACTTACTTTCATGGAAGGGCGGGACGATGGCGTTGAAAGTCGCCCGACGGGCCCTGATCCCGCCTTTCATCGTCATGGAGGTGATGCGCGCCGCCAACGAACGCCAGGCCAAGGGCGAAGACGTTTTGCATCTCGAGGTCGGCCAACCCGAGACCGGCGCGCCCGGCCCGGTGATCGCCGCGGCAAAGGCGGCCCTTTCATCGGACAAGCTGGGCTACACCGAGGCCTTGGGCTTGTCCGCCCTGCGCCGGCGCATCGCGGATCACTACAAGGACCGGTACGGGGCCGACGTCGACCCCTCGCGGGTGGTCGTCACCACCGGTTCATCGGCGGCGTTCATGTTGAGCTTCCTTGCCGCCTTCGAACCCGGCGACCGCGTCGCCCTCGCCAACCCGAGCTATCCCGGCTATCGCAACATCCTGCTCGCCCTCGGGGTGACGCCGGTGACCCTGCCGGCCGGCCCCGACAGCCGCTTCCAGC
>JADFPK010000026.1 GCA_022562375.1 Pseudomonadota bacterium | reverse complement strand
GGGGGCCTGGCGCTCGATGCGGGCGGGGATTTGGAGGCGCTCCGCGCCGCCGCCTATCCCGGATTCGACGGCACGGTCGGGGAAAAACTGACCGACCTGATCGCCAGCATCGGCGAGAATCTCCAGTTGCGCCGGGCCGAGGGGTTGTCGGTCGAGAACGGCTTGGTGGCGACATATACCCACAACGCCGCCGCGCCCGGTCTCGGCAAGATCGGCGTGCTGGTGGCGCTGGAGTCCGCCGCCGATGCCACCAAGCTGGCGGCGCTCGGCAAGCAGCTCGCCATGCATGTGGCGGCGGCGAGCCCCCAGGCGCTATCGGTCGAGACCCTCGATGCCGATCTGTTGGCGCGCGAGCGCTCGGTGTTGAGCGATCAGGCCAGATCGTCGGGCAAGCCCGAGGACATCGTCGAAAAGATGGTCGAGGGCCGGTTGCGCAAGTTCTACCAGGAGGTCGCGCTGCTCGAGCAGGTTTACGTCGTCGACGGCGAAACCAAGGTGGCGAAGGTGGTAGAGGACGCGGCCAAGACCCTCGGCGAGGAGATCAGGCTTTCGGGCTTCGTCCGTTTCGCCCTCGGCGAGGGCGTCGAGCGCGATTGAGCAACGCCCTTGCCTTGGATCCTGCCGCTGGGCAGGGCCGCCCGAGACGATCGAGAGGTGCACTGGTGTAAGCATGCCATTTGACGTCAAATGCCGGCGCGTTTTGCTCAAGCTTTCCGGCGAGGCCCTCATGGGGCCCCGTGCTTACGGTCTCGACCGCGAAACCGTGAACCGGATCGCCGGCGATGCGGCGGCCGTGCATGGCATGGGGGTGGAGCTCTGCATCGTCATCGGCGGCGGCAACATATTTCGCGGCGTCTCGGACGCCGCCGGCGATATCGAGCGCGCCAGCGCCGATTACATGGGCATGCTGGCGACCGTGATCAACGCCATCGCCATGCAGGGCGCGCTGGAGCGACTGGACGTGCCGACCCGGGTGCTTTCGGCCATACCCATGGCGTCGGTCTGCGAACCCTACATCCGCCGGCGCGCCGTGCGCCATTTGGAGAAGGGCCGGGTGGTGATTTTCGCCGGCGGCACCGGAAACCCTTTTTTCACCACCGACACGGCGGCGGCGTTGCGGGCGGCGGAAATGGGGTGCGACGCGTTACTGAAGGGCACCCAGGTGGACGGCGTCTACAGCGACGATCCGTTGAAGGTCGAGGGCGCCGAAAGGTTCGAAAAGCTGACCTATCTCGATGTTTTGTCCAAGGATCTTCGGGTCATGGACGCCGCGGCGATTTCCCTTGCGCGTGAAAATAACATTCCGATTTTGGTATTTTCGGTACACAATCGGGGAGCGTTTGTCGATGTTGTCTCCGGCAAAGGGAAATTCACTGTCATAAGTGAAGAGAGCTGATAATGGCCGATCCGGATATCAGTGACTTGCAGCGCCGCATGGACGGGGCGCTCAACGTATTGCGCTCCGAGTTCGCCAGCCTGAGGACCGGGCGGGCGTCGGCAAGCCTGCTCGACCGGGTCGTGGTCGCGGCCTATGACGGCGAGATGCCGATCACCCAGGTGGCGACCGTCAACGTCCCCGAACCCCGGCTTTTGACCGTGAATGTCTGGGACAGATCGCTGGTCTCGGCGGTGGAGAAGGCGGTCAGGGGCTCAGGCCTCGGGCTCAACCCCTCGAGCGACGGCCAGATCGTGCGCGTGCCGATCCCCGAGTTGAGCGAGGAACGCCGCGTGGAGCTGGTCAAGATCGCCGGCAAATACAGCGAGCAGGCGAGGGTTTCGGTGCGCAACGTGCGCCGCGACGGCATGGATCACCTGAAAAAGTCGGAAAAGGGCGGGGAAATATCCGAGGACGAGCACCGCGCCTGGGGCGAGGAAATCCAGAAAATGACCGACGGGCTCATCGAGGAGATCGATGCCGCCTTCACGGCCAAGGAAAAAGAAATATTGCAGTTTTGATCAGATGAAGGCAGTTCCGTTTCCAACCGAAGAGTTCCCGGCCCCCAACCACGTCGCCATCATCATGGACGGCAACGGCCGCTGGGCCGAGGCCCGGGGCTTGCCCCGCGCGGCCGGCCACAAGCGCGGCGCCGAAGCGGCGCGCCGGGCGGTCGAAGCCGCCTTCGAGCTAAACATACCCTATCTCACGCTGTTCGGTCTTTCGTCGGAGAATTGGAAGCGGCCGGCTTCCGAAATCAGTGATTTGATGAATCTGCTGCGCCGCTACCTCAGGAGCGAGATCGCCGATCTGCACAAAAACGGCGTCAGGCTCCGCATTATCGGCAACCTCGACCGGCTGGCGCCCGATATCGTTTCGCTCATCAGTTATGCCGAAGATCACACCAAGGACAATACGGCGCTCAACCTCACGGTCGCCTTGAATTACGGTGGACGCCAGGAAATCACGGCGGCGGCGCGAAGCCTGGCGGCGGATGTCGCCGCCGGCCGGCTCGGCACCGCGGAGATCGATGAGGCGATGTTCGCCGGCCATCTGACGACCTCGGACATTCCCGACCCCGACCTGTTCATAAGGACCAGCGGTGAGAAGCGGCTCAGCAATTTCCTGCTGTGGCAGTCGGCCTACGCCGAATTGGTGTTCATCGACACCTTGTGGCCGGATTTCACCAAAAGCGACCTCGAGGGCGCGATTCACGAGTATCGCCGGCGTGAAAGACGCTACGGCGCGTCCAGTGGCTGAGCGCCCATCCGGCGCCTTTCTAAAGCGTGTCGTTTCGGCCCTGGTCCTGATCCCGCCGGTACTCGCCGCGGTTTATTACGGCTCGCCGGCGTTCGAAATCCTCCTTGTCCTGGTATCGCTCCTTCTCGCCCACGAATGGGCCCGGCTCTGCGGGCGAGGGCCGGGGACGGCGTGGGCCGGCATGCTGATCGCGGCGATCCTGGCCGTCATCGCCGCCGCCGCTTTTCGATATTACGGCACCGCCTTGCTCGTTACCCTGGCTGGCGCAATCGCGGTTTACGTCGTCGCCCGGTTTGGGCGCTATCCGTCGCCGCTTTGGCTCTCGGCCGGCGCCCTCTATATCGGCCTGCCGGTCCTCGCCCTGATGTGGCTGCGTACGGAGCCGGCTTTGGGGCGCGAGACCCTGTTCTGGCTTCTCGGCCTGGTGTGGGTCACCGACACCGGGGCGCTTCTTTTCGGCAAGGCCATCGGCGGGCCCAAGCTGGCGCCCGGTATCAGCCCCAACAAGACATGGGCGGGGTTGATAGGCGGTCTCTTCTGCGCTTGCTGGTGGGGATTGGCGGCGGGTTACGCCACGGAATTGCTGGCACCGGTGTCGCTTTTCGTGCTTAGTGGCGCCTTGGCACTGGTCTCCCAGGCGGGGGATCTGGCGGAATCAAGGATCAAGCGTCATTTCGGGGTGAAAGATTCAGGTGGCCTCATCCCCGGCCATGGCGGTATGTTTGACCGGCTCGACGGGCTTCTGGCAGTGGCGCCCGTTGTTGCTGTTTTGTACCAGTTTGGAGGCGGGAATCTGTTGCAATGGCGGTGACCCTGAGCCATGAGGATACGATGAGCGACCGGGACGGGGAGGCACAGAGTGTCACCATTCTCGGCTCCACCGGGTCGGTGGGATGCAATACCATCGATCTCATCCAACGCCATCCCGACCGCTATGTGGTCGAGGCCCTGACCGCTCACCGCAATGTCGAGACACTGGCCGAGCAGTCCCGCAAACTGCATCCGCGCATGGCGGTGATCGCCGATGAGAGCCGTTACGCCGATCTCAAGGAGGCGCTCGGTGGCACCGGTATCGAGGTCGGCGCCGGCCGGAAGGCGCTGGTCGAGGCCGCCGGCAGGCCCGCCGGGTGGGTGATGGCCGCGATCGTCGGCGCCGCCGGGCTGGAGCCGACGTTGACGGCGGTGCGGCGGGGCGCCACCGTGGCCCTGGCCAACAAGGAATGTCTGGTTTGCGCCGGCGAATTGATGATGGCGGAGGTGACGAAGAACGGCGCCACCCTGCTGCCCGTCGACTCGGAGCATAGCGCCATATTCCAGGTGTTCGATTTCGACAATGGCGGTGCCGTGGAACGTATCATCCTCACCGCTTCCGGCGGACCTTTCCTGAACCGCGATCGGGCGGACCTGGAGAATGTGAGTCCCGAGGAGGCCGTCAACCACCCCAACTGGGACATGGGAGCGAAGATTTCGGTCGATTCGGCGACAATGATGAACAAGGGCCTCGAGCTTATCGAGGCCTTTCACCTGTTTCCCGTTCCCGAGCAGCGAATCGAAATTCTCATCCATCCCCAGTCGATCATTCACTCCATGGTGGCCTACACCGATGGCTCGGTGCTGGCCCAGATGGGGATGCCGGACATGCGCACGCCGATCGCCTATGCGCTGGCCTGGCCGAAACGCATCGAGGCGCCGGCGGAACGGCTCGATCTCGCGCGGATCGGGACGCTGACCTTCGAGGAGCCCGATGCCGATCAGTTTCCGACACTGGCGTTGGCAAGGCAGGCGTTGCAGAAAGGCGGCGGGGCGCCGGCGGTCCTGAGCGCGGCCAACGAAATCGCGGTCGAGGGATTTCTCGGCGGGCGTATAGGCTTCCTCGATATCTCGCGCGTCGTCGAGGAGACCCTGGAGACCATGCCCGACACCGTGGTCGAGACTCTGGACGACGTCTACGGTATCGACGCCGAGGCGCGGCGCGCGGCGGAACAACTTTTGAACGGGCGCCGTGTGGTTTAGCGGGCGATGAGGGCGGTTGATTGAGATGGAATTGTTGAATTTAATTTGGACCAATATTTGGACCAACGGGGCGTCCTTCGTGTTCATCCTCACGGTCATTGTCTTCATCCATGAGTTTGGCCATTACTTCGTCGCCCGCCGCTGCGGTGTGCGCGTCGAGGTCTTTTCCATCGGGTTCGGACCGGAACTCTTCGGCTGGACGGACCGCGCCGGCACCCGCTGGAAATTCAGCCTGTTGCCGCTTGGCGGTTACGTCAGGATGTTCGGCGAGGCCGCCATGCCCGGCGCCGAGGGCGAAGACGCCCCGGAGATGACCGCCGAGGAGCGGGCGGTCTCGTTCCAGGATAAAAGTCTCGCCCGCCGGGCGGCCATCGTAAGCGCGGGTCCCCTGGCCAATTTCGTTCTCGCCATCGTCGTTTGGGCGGCACTGTTCTCCACCGTCGGTCAGCGCGTCACGCCGCCGAATGTCGGCGCCGTCCAATCCGGCAGCGCGGCCGAGGAAGCGGGAATCAAGCCCGGTGACGTGATCGTCGGCATCGAAGATAATGAGATTGGGCGATTCAGCGACCTCCAGCGGATCATCAGCATCTCTCCCGGGGTCCCCTTGCGCGTCGAGTTGCGCCGTGACGGGCGCGAGTTGACCCTGACGGTGACGCCGAAACTGAAGGAAATCACCGACGTCCTCGGCAACCGCCACGAAGTCGGCTTGATCGGCATTTCGCCCGCGGGCACCGCCTTCGTCCGCCACGACCCGGCCACGGCCGTCCTCAGGGCGGTACAGGAAACCTATCGTTTCGCGACGCTTTTGTTGGGGGTGCTGGGCGAAATCATCTCCGGCACCCGTTCGTCGAAAGAACTGGGCGGTCCCATCGGCATCTTCCAGATGTCGGGACAGATGGCGGAATTCGGCTTGCCCACAGTCTTCTGGTTCATGGCGGTGCTATCGGTCAATCTCGGCCTTATAAATCTGTTCCCGATACCGGTACTCGACGGCGGGCACTTGATGTTTTATGCCGTCGAAGCGGTGCGGGGAAAGCCGCCGAGCGAAAAATTCATGGAGTACGGTTTCCGCGTCGGCTTGGGGCTGGTGCTGACGCTATTCGTCTTCGTTACCTACCAGGATATCAAGAGATTCCAGGGCGTCGTGGAGTTCTTCCAGGGTATATTCTCGTGACCGGCCATAAGGAGCGGAGAGGAATTTTGCCGCGTTGGATCGGAGGTGCCGCACTTTGGCTTGTGATCGCGGGCCTGTCCGTCCCGGCGGGGGCGCAGACCGGGCCCGGTGGCGTCGGTACGGTGCGCGAAATCCGTGTCGAGGGCATTCAACGGATCGAGCCCGAAACCGTGCGCTCCTCTATGAGCATCAGCGCCGGAGACCCGTTCGATCCGGAACGGATCGACCGTTCGCTGAAAACCCTGTTCGGCACCGGCCTGTTTGCCGATGTTTCGATTCGCCGGGAGGGTGACGTCCTTATCGTTCGGGTGGTGGAAAACCCGATCATCAACCGTTTGGCCTTCGAGGGGAACGATCAGCTAGATGACGAAACCCTCGAAAGCGAGGTCCAGTTGGCGCCGCGCAAGGTCTATTCTCTTACGCGCGTGCAGAACGATGTGAAGCGGATCATCGAACTTTACCGCGCCGACGGACGTTTCGCCGCCAAGGTCGAACCGAAGATAATTGAACAGTCGCAGAATCGCGTGGACCTTATCTTCGAGATCGACGAGGGCCCGCCGACCAAGATCCGCAAAATCAGCTTCATCGGCAACAAGCGATTCACCGACAGCCGATTGCGGTCGGTCATCCAGTCGCAGGAGAGCGGCTTGATGAGTTATCTGACGCTGGGTTTCTTGACCGGCGCCGGCATTTACGATCCCGACCTCTTGACCTTCGACCGCGAACTGCTGCTGAGGTTTTACCGGAGGCGGGGATTCGCCGACTTCCGGGTGGTCTCGGCGGTGGCGGAGTTGAGTCGAAACCGCAGGGACTTCTTTGTCACCTTCACCCTCGAGGAGGGGCCGCGGTACCGCTTTGGTTCGATAGGAATTACCGCCCGGCTGGAGGAACTCGACGTCTCCAAGCTTACGCCGGCGCTGAAGATCAAACAGGGTGAGTGGTACAACGCCAAGTTGGTCGATACGACGGTAAGCAGTTTGACCGACGCGGTCGGGAACTTCGGGTTCGCCTTCGTCGACATCCGCCCGCGCGTCAAACGCGATCGCCAAAAGCGCACCATCGGGATCACTTTCGAGATCGGCGAAGCGCCGCGTGTCTTCGTCGAACGCATAGATGTAAAAGGCAATTTCAGAACCTATGACCGGGTGCTCAGACGCGAATTCCGCCTGGCCGAGGGCGATGCCTTCAACACCGCCAAATTCCGCCGCTCCGGTCAGCGGCTGCGCAACCTCGGATTCTTCAAGAAGGTGGAGGTCAAGAAGACCGAGGGATCGACCAGCGACAAGGTGGTCATCGATGTCAAGGTGGAGGAACAATCGACCGGCACGTTTGCGATCGGCGGCGGATTTTCCAGCACCGAGGGCCTCATCAGCGAACTTTCGCTCACCGAACGGAACCTCCTGGGCAAGGGCCAACAGGGCCGGCTGAGTTTTAGGATCGGCACGGAGATCCAGAACTTCCAGCTCGGCTTTACCGAGCCCTATTTCCTCGACCGCAACCTTTCCGCCGGATTCGATATCTTCCAGACATTCAGGCGAAAGCGCGACAGTATCAATTTCGAGAAGCAGGAAACCGGGTTTAGACTGAATTCGGGCTTCGAGTACGACGAGCGCCTGCGGCAGGGATTGAGTTACAATCTGAGTTCTACGAAAATCACCGATGTCGATGACGACGCCTCGCTGTTCGTTAAAAGGCAGGAGGGCACCACCCTCACTTCCTCGATCGGCCAGTCTTTGACCTATGACCGGCGCGACAGCAGAGTGATGCCGAGAGAGGGCTATGTCGTGAGGTTGGCGAACGAATTTGCCGGCCTTGGCGGTGACGCCACGTTCCTAAAGACCGAGATCTCCGGGGCGCATTACTTTCCGGTTGGCGAAACATGGGTCGCCAGCCTTCGCGGAACATTGGGTTACATCTTGGGCATTGGCGAGGATGTTCGTATCAATGACCGATTTTTCCTCGGCGGCGAGAGTTTCCCAGGATTCAAGAGATTCGGCGTCGGGCCCCGGGATGTGGCGACAAACGACGCTCTTGGCGGCAACCTTTTATATACCGTGACCTCGGAGTTGAGTTTCCCCCTTGGCGGCAAGGATTTTGAATTTAGAGGATACCTGTTCTCCGTGGGGGGCGGTCTCGGTAGCCTCGATGACAGCGGTCCCGGTATCGACGACAGCGGGGGGCTCAGGTTGTCCGTGGGCGTCGGTGTCGGCGTCGAATCACCGCTGGGTCCCCTACGGATCGATTTCTCCAAGGCTCTTGTTAAAGCAGACTTCGACGAAACAGAGACTTTCAAATTCAGGGTTGGCGCGAGGTTTTGAAGATCATGATGGGACTGAGGTTCTTCCTTCGGATTTCAGCCATCCTTTTGGCGCCGGTGATGGTGGCTTCCGTCGCGGCGGCGCAGCAGGCCGTCCAGCCGAAAATAGCGGTGATCAACGTGCAGAAGGTTTTTCGGGATGCGGCGGCGACCAGCTCCATCCGTTCCCAGATCGACAAGCAAGTCGCGACATACAAGAAAGAGATCACGCGCCAGGAAAACGAGTTGCGTGCCAAGCAGCAGGAGCTTTCCCGCCAGAAAACGCTCCTTGACCCGGAGGCCTACCAGGAACGCCGCGGAGAGGTCGACCGGCGGCTGGGCCGGCTCGAGCGTTATTCCCAAAACCGCAAGCGCGTGGTGGAAAGGGCATACGCCACGGCCAGGACCACGGTGGGCCAGACCCTGCGTAAAATCGTCAAGGAATTCGCCAAGGAAAAAGGGTTCACCATCGTCTTCCGGAAATCCCAGTTCCTGTTCGTGTCACCGCAATTCGAGGTCACCGAGGAAATCATCAAGCGCCTCGACGCCAAGCTGCCGACCGTGAAAGTGGAACTACCGAGTGAGTGAACGATGGCGGATCCCAGGTTCTTCAAGGTGGGCGGGCCCTTCACGCTCGCCCGGTTGGCGGAGATTTCGGGATCGCTGATCGGCGAGGGAGCGGACCCGGAGGCCTTTTTCAACAGCGTGGCGCCGCTGGACGAGGCGGGACCCGAGGACGTCAGCTTCCTCGACAATAAACGTTACGCCGGGGTCTTCGCGAAAAGCCGGGCCGGGGCCTGTGTCGTCGAAGCGGAATGGGCATCGAAAGCGCCCAACGGCATGGCCCTTCTGGTGTCGGGAAATCCGTATCTCGCTTTCGCCCAGGTCGCCCGGGCCTTCTACCCCGATGAGCGGCCCGAGCCCCGGATCGCGACCACCGCGGTCATCGATTCGACGGCGCGGTTGGGTGAGGATTGCCGGGTCGATGCCGGGGCGGTGATCGGCGGGGACGTCCAAGTGGGAAAGAGGTGCCGTATCGGCGTCAACGCGGTCATCGGCGATGGGGTCGTTCTCGGCGATGATTGTGCCGTCGGGCCCTCGGCCTCGCTCAGTCACTGTATCGTCGGCCGCCGGGTCGTTATCTATCCCGGCGCGCGCGTCGGCCAGGACGGCTTCGGCTTCGCCACCGATGCGTCGGGTCACACCAAGGTTCCCCAGCTTGGCCGCGTCATCATCCACGACGATGTGGAAATCGGCGCCAACACCACCATCGACCGGGGCGCGGGCCCGGATACGGTGATCGGCGCCGGCTGTATGATTGATAATTTGGTCCAGATCGGGCACAACGTGCAATTAGGCAAGGGTTGCGTGATCGTCGCCCAGGTGGGTATTTCCGGCAGCACCAGAATCGGGGATAATGTGATGATCGGGGGACAGGGCGGTATCAGTGGGCACGTCGACATCGGCAAGGGCGCCCAGATTGCCGCCAAAAGCGGCGTCAGGGCGAATATTCCCGCCGGCGCCCAGTATGGCGGAATCCCGGCGGTGCCGATCCGGGACTGGCACCGGCAGGTGGTTACCCTGGCCGGTCTGAGCAAGCGAAAGGGTAAGTGACCGATGGCGATAGATATCGCGAGCGAGAACGTCACCGACATGGACACCAGTCGGTTGATGGAAGTTCTCCCTCACCGTTATCCGTTCCTGATGATCGACCGGCTGGTCGATATCATCGCCAATGTCAGCGCCACCGGCATCAAGAACGTGACCGTCAACGAGCCCTATTTCCAGGGGCATTTCCCCGGCCAGCCGGTCATGCCGGGCGTCCTGATCATCGAGGCCATGGCCCAGACCTCCGCCGCCCTGGTGGTTCACAGCATGGGCGCCCGCGCCGAGGGTAAGCTGGTCTACTTCATGTCGATCGAATCGGCGCGCTTCCGCAAACCGGTGGTCCCTGGCGACCGCCTCCACGTTCATGTCACCAAGGAGCGCAGCCGCGGCAATGTCTGGAAATTCCGTGCCGAGGCCAAGGTCGATGGCGTCGTCATGGCGGAGGCAACCTACTCCGCCATGATCCTGGACAAAGAATGACCGACATTCATCCCACGGCCGTCGTCGCGCCCGAGGCCGAACTCGGGGACAACGTCACCATCGGTGCTTTCAGTTGCGTCGGCCCCGCCGTCAGGCTTGGTGACAACGTCGCCCTGATCTCTCACGTCGTCGTCGCCGGCAGGACCTCGATCGGCGCAAACACCCGGATTTTTCCCTTCGCTTCCCTCGGCCATGAGCCCCAGGACCTCAAATACCAGGGCGAACCCTCGACCCTCGAGATCGGCGGCGACAACGTCATTCGCGAACATGTGACGATGAACCCCGGCACCCGGGGAGGAGGCATGGTCACCAAGGTCGGCAACCACGGCCTTTTCATGGTCGGTTGCCACGTCGCCCACGATTCGACCATCGGCGATCATGTGGTCATGGCGAACAACGCCACCATAGGCGGGCATGTCGAAATCGGCGATCACGCCGTACTCGGCGGGTTGGCGGCGATCCATCAATACGTGCGTATCGGCCAGCACGCCATGGTCGGCGGAATGTCCGGGGTGGAGCACGACGTCATTCCCTATGGCTCGGTGGTCGGCGACCGGGCGCATCTTTCCGGCCTCAACATGGTGGGACTGAAGCGCCGCGGGTTTTCCCGCGACGACATCCACGAATTGCGCAAGGCTTACAGGCTGTTGTTCGCCGAGGAAGGGACCATGGCGGAACGTCTGGAAGACGTGATCGCCACGTTCGGGGATCACCCGACCGTCATGGACATCGTCAACTTCATCCAGATCGATTCCGCGCGCGCCGTCTGCCAACCCAAAGTGGAACGTGCCGCCTAAGCTCGGCATCGTCGCCGGCCGCGGCGAACTGCCGGCGCGTCTTTTGCAGGCGTGCCGGGCCACCGGGCGGGAGGTCTTCGTTCTTGCCATCGATCACCAGACCGACGAGGGCCTGGTCGAGGGTGTCTCCCATGAATGGGTGGGGCTTGGCGCCGTCGGCAAGGGCATGGAGTTGTTGCATGAGGCCGGTGTCGAGGAGTTGGTCCTGGCCGGACCGGTGACCCTGCCGCCGATCTCCTCGCTGCGCCCCGACGCCAGGATGGTCAAGTTCCTGGCCAAGGCCACGAAGGCGGCGCTCGGCGACGACGGGCTGTTATCGGCGGTCATCAGGGAATTCGAGACCGAGGGATTCAAGGTGGTCGGCGCGGACGACATATTGGCCGACCTTCTGGCGCCGTCCGGCGCTTTTGGGGCGATCGCGCCCGACGAGACCGCGCTTAGCGACATCGCGCGGGGCGTGGCGGTCGCCCGGGCGCTTGGCGCTCTCGATGTCGGCCAGGCGGTGGTGGTGCAACAGGGCATCGTGCTTGGCGTCGAGGCGGCCGAGGGGACCGACGCGCTGCTTCGGCGTTGCAAGGGGCTGGGGCAAGACGGACCCGGCGGCGTGCTGGTCAAGGTCAAGAAACCGATGCAGGAGCGGCGCGTCGATTTGCCGGCGATCGGGCCGAGGACGGTGCCCGCCGCGGCCGACGCCGGTTTGCGGGGCATCGCCGTGGAGGCCGGCGGCGCCCTGGTGATCGACCGCAAGGGGGTCATCGAGGCGGCGGATGCGGCCGGCCTTTTCGTCGTCGGCATCGAGGAGGGGCAGTGAACGGGGTCGCCGATGGCGCCGGGCCCCTCATCTTCCTGATCGCTGGCGAACCGTCGGGAGACCTGCTCGGCGCCCGGCTGATGGCGGCGCTCAAGAAGCAGACGGCAGGCCGGGTACGTTTCGCCGGCGTCGGCGGCGAGGGCATGGCGCACGAGGGCATCGAGAGCCTCTTTCCGATGGAGGAGCTTTCGGTGTTCGGCTTGGCCGAGGTGCTGCGCCATGCCCCACGGATCTTGCGCCGGGTGCGCGATTCCGCCGATGCGGTCAAGGCCGCCCGGCCCGACGTGGTCGTCACCATCGACGTGCCGACCTTTTCCTTTCGCGTCGCCAAGTCGCTCAAGGGGGCGGGGATACCGCTTATTCACTGCGTCGCGCCACAGGTCTGGGCATGGCGGCCGCGCCGGGCGCGCATGCTCACCCGATTCCTCGATCACCTCTTGGTATTGCTGCCCTTCGAGCCGCCCTATTTCGAGGCGGTCGGACTGCCTTGCACCCTGATCGGCCATCCCATCGTCGAGTTCGGCGCCGATAAGGGCGACGGCGCCGATTTCCGCGCCCGCCACGCCATCCCGCCGGAGGCGCCGGTGCTCTCCATCCTGCCGGGCAGCCGCGGCACCGAGGTCTCGCGTCTGTTGCCGGTTTTCGGCGAGACGCTTGATCGCCTGGTGGCGGAATTCCCCGGTCTCAGGGGCGTCGTGCCGGTGGTCTCCGCGGTCAGGGAAGAGGTCGCCGCCGCCGCCGCCGGCTGGCCGATGCCGATTACGCTGGTCGAAGGGGAGGCGGAAAAATATAATGCCTTCGCGGCCTCGACGGCGGCGCTCAACGCTTCTGGAACGGTGACGCTGGAACTGGCGCT
>JADFPK010000223.1 GCA_022562375.1 Pseudomonadota bacterium | reverse complement strand
CGACCAGTACCGCGCCACCGACTTCCTGGTGCCGGGCAAGGGCAAGCTGACCCTCAAATTCACCCCCGAGGACGGCGGCGAGGCGATCGAGCGCGAGGTCTTCGACTTCCCCGGCGCCGGCATCGCCTTGAGCATGTACAATTTGGACGATTCGATCCGCGGTTTCGCCCACTCGTGCTTCAACTTCGCCCTGGCGCGGGGCTGGCCGCTCTATCTCTCGACCAAGAACACCATCCTCAAGGTCTATGACGGCCGTTTCATGGACATCTTCCAAGACGTCTACGAGGCCGAGTTCGCCGATGCCTTCGAGGCGAAGGGGCTGAGTTACCAGCACCGGCTGATCGACGACATGGTCGCCGCCGCGCTCAAGTGGGACGGCGGCTTCGTCTGGGCGTGCAAGAATTACGACGGCGACGTGCAGTCGGATTCCCTGGCCCAGGGATTCGGCTCGCTCGGCCTCATGACCTCGGTGCTGCTGACGCCCGACGGCAAGACGGTCGAGGCCGAGGCGGCGCACGGCACCGTCACCCGGCACTACCGCGAGCACCAGGCCGGGCGCGACACCTCGACCAACCCCATCGCCTCGATCTTCGCCTGGACCCGGGGGCTCCATTACCGCGGCACCTTCGACGGCACGCCGGACGTGGTGCGCTTCGCCGAGACGCTGGAGAAGGTCTGCGTCGAGACCGTCGAGGCCGGCTTCATGACCAAGGACCTGGCGCTGCTCATCGGCGAGGACCAGTCGTGGCTGACCACGCGGCAGTTCCTCGACAAGCTGGACGAAAATCTCAAGGCGAAGATGGCCTGAACCGCCGGCGCCCCGCCGCTACCGCCTGGACCCGGGGTGCCGCCGGGGCCGGGCATTCTCAAGACAGGGCGCTCGGCCCCTCCCGGATCAGGCGGGGGCGGCGGTCTTCTCGACCGCGCGCTCGATGGCCAAAAGCGCCTCATCGGCCTTGTTACCCTCGGGGCCTCCGGCCTGGGCCATGTCGGGCCGGCCGCCGCCGCCCTTGCCGCCGAGCGCCTCGGCGCCGATGCGGACGAAGCGGACGGCGTCGAAGCGGTCGGTGAGATCGTCGGTCACCGCCACCACCAGGGACGCCTTGCCGTCGTTGACCGCGGCGAGGGCGACGATTCCGGTGCCGATCCTGGCCTTGAGGTCATCGGCCATGGATTTGAGCTCCTTGGCCGGCACGCCCGAGAGCTTGCGCCCGGCGTATTTGATGCCGCCGACGTCCTTGAAGAGCCCGCCGTCCGGCGCGTCCTCGGCGCCCGGGCCGACGGCAAGCCGGCGGCGCATATCGGCGAGCTCGCGTTCGAGCTTGCGCTTCTCGTCCAGCAGCGCCTGGACGCGGCCCGGCACCTCCGCCGGCGCCGTCTTCAGCGCCGCCGCCGCCTCGGCCAGCCAATCGGCCCGTGCCGCCATATAGGCCTCGGCCGCCGCCCCGGTCAGGCCCTCGATGCGGCGCACCCCGGCGGCAAGCGCGCTTTCGGCGACCAGCTTGAAGGTGCCGATGTCGCCGGTGCGGGCGACATGGGTGCCGCCGCAAAGCTCGACCGAATAATCGCCCCCCTCGCCCACGCCGCCCTCGTCCGCGCCCCCCTCGTCCATACCCCCCCCCTCGTCCATACCCATGGAGACGACGCGGACCTCATCGCCGTATTTCTCGCCGAACAAGGCCATGGCGCCGGCCTCGATCGCATCCTCGGGCGTCATCAGGCGCGTCGTCACCTCGCGGTTCTGGCGCACCATGCGCCCGACATCGGCCTCGATGTCCTTGATCTCCTCCGCCGTTATCCGCCTGGGCTGGCTGATGTCGAAACGCAGGCGGTCGGCGGCGACGAGGGAGCCCTTCTGGGTGACGTGGCGGCCCAGGCGCCGGCGAAGGGCCTCATGCAACAGATGGGTGGCGGAATGGTTGGCGCGGATCCTCTCGCGCCGGGCGGCATCGACGCGCATCCCGACGGCATCGCCGAGCGCCAGCGCGCCCTTGGCGAGGGCGCCTAGATGGACATGGAGACCGCCCGGCATCAACTTGGTGTCGGTGACGGTGAACACCGCGCCCTTGGCGCTGGCGAGCACGCCGGTGTCGCCGACCTGGCCGCCGGCCTCGCCATAGAACGGGGTCTGGTTGGTGACGACGGCAAACTCGGCGCCGGCATCGGCGCGATCGATCTCCTTGCCGTCGGCGACCAGGGCCACCACCTCGCCCTCGGCGGCGACGGTGGCGTAGCCCAGGAACTCGGTGGCGCCCTTGGCCTGGCCGATGCCGAACCAGATGGCGTCGTCCGCCGTCTCGCCGGATCCGGCCCAGGCGGCGCGGGCCTCGGCCCGCTGGCGTTCCATGGCGGTCTCGAAGCCGGCGAGCGCGACGCCGATCCCCCGCGCGCGGAGCGCGTCCTCGGTGAGATCGAGAGGGAAGCCGTAGGTGTCGTAGAGCTTGAACGCCACCTCGCCGGCGAGCGAAGCGCCCGGCGCCAGCTTCACCGTCTCCTCCTCCAACAGCCTCATGCCGCGATCGAGGGTCTTGAGGAAGCGGGTCTCCTCGCCCTTCAGGGTCTCATCCAGCAGCGCCTCGGCGCGGACGAGCTCGGGGAACGCCTGGCCCATTTCGGCGATCAGCGCCGGCACCAGGCGCCACAGCAGGGGGTCCTTGACCCCCATCAGATGGGCGTGGCGCATGGCGCGGCGCAGGATTCGGCGCAGCACGTAGCCGCGGCCCTCGTTCGACGGCATGACGCCGTCGGCGATGATAAAACTGACCGCCCTTAGATGATCGGCGATGACCCGGTGCGAGACCGCGTGATCGCCGTCGGGCGCGGTATTGGTGGCCTCGGCCGAGGCCTCGATCAGATGGCGCATGAGGTCGATGTCGTAATTGTCGTGCACCCCTTGCAGCACGGCGGCGAGGCGCTCCAGCCCCAAGCCGGTGTCGACGCAGGGGTTGGGAAGATCGCGGCGCTCATCCGGGCTCACCTGCTCGTATTGCATGAACACCAGGTTCCAGATCTCGACGAAGCGGTCGCCGTCCGCATCGGCGCTGCCGGGCGGGCCGCCGGCGATGCCCTCGCCGTGATCGTAGAAGATCTCGGAGCACGGTCCGCACGGCCCGGTCGCGCCCATGGCCCAGAAATTGTCGGCGGTGGCGATGCGCACGATCCTATCCTCGGGCAGCCCCGAGATCTTGCGCCAGAGATCGTAGGCCTCGTCGTCGGTGTGATAGACCGTCACCCACAGCCGTTCCGGGGCGAGCCCGAACTCCTTGACGATGAGCTTCCAGGCCAGCTCGATGCCGCCCTCCTTGAAGTAATCGCCGAACGAGAAGTTGCCGAGCATCTCGAAGAAGGTGTGATGGCGCGCGGTGTAGCCGACGTTCTCGAGGTCGTTGTGCTTGCCGCCGGCGCGGACGC
>JADFPK010000025.1 GCA_022562375.1 Pseudomonadota bacterium | reverse complement strand
GCCCGGTGCGCGACATCACCCCCCTCATGGGCACGCCGCAGCCGTTCCAGATCCTGAAGATGGACCGCAGCCGCGGCAACATCGTGGTTTCCCGCCGCGCCGTGCTCGAGGAATCCCGCGCCGAGGCCCGCTCCGAGTTGATCGCCAACCTCAAGGAAGGCCAGATTCTCGAAGGCGTGGTCAAGAATATCACCGATTACGGCGCCTTCATCGACCTCGGCGGCGTCGACGGACTTTTACACATCACGGACATTTCCTGGCGGCGAATCAACCATCCCTCGGAGGCGCTCAATATCGGCCAGACCGTCAATGTTCAGGTCATCCGCTTCAATGCGGAAACCCAGCGCATCAGCCTCGGCATGAAGCAGCTCGAGGCCGACCCGTGGGAGGGCGTCGAGGCCAAATACCCGATCGGCGCCAAGTTCAAGGGGCGCATCACCAACATCACCGACTACGGGGCGTTCGTCGAGCTGGAGCCGGGCGTCGAGGCGCTGGTACATGTCTCGCAGATGAGTTGGACCAAGAAAAACGTCCACCCCGGCAAGATCGTTTCGACCAGCCAGGAGATCGAGGTCACGGTACTCGACGTCGATGCCCAGAAGCGCCGCATCAGCCTCGGCCTCAAGCAATGCATGGAGAATCCGTGGGAGTCCTTCGCCGACAATCACCCGGTCGGGGAGGTGATCGAGGGCGACATCAAGAACGTCACCGAATTCGGCCTGTTCGTCGGCCTGCCGGGGAACATCGACGGCATGGTTCACATGTCCGACCTCGACTGGCACCGCCCCGGCGACGAAGCCATCGCGGATTACAAGAAGGGCGACATGATCAAGGTCAAGGTCCTCGATGTCGATGTCGAGAAGGAGCGCGTCAGCCTCGGCGTCAAGCAACTGACCGAAGACCCGTTCGCCGGCCGCGCCTCGCAATTGAAAAAGGGCAAAATCGTCACCTGCACCGTGGCGGCGGTGCAGGACAAGGGCATCGAGGTGGATGTCGAAGGGGTGCGCGGCTTCATCCGCAGGGGCGACCTCGCGCGGGACCGTAGCGAGCAGAGGCCAGACCGATTCGCCGTCGGTGAGAAGGTGGACGCCAAAATCACCTCCGTCGACCGGTCGGGACGACAGGTTTCGCTGTCGATCAAGGCGCGCGAGATCGAGGAAGAGAAAAAGGCCATGGCCCAGTACGGCTCTTCCGACAGCGGCGCCAGCCTCGGCGATATCCTCGGCGCGGCGCTGAGCCGGGTCACCGGCAAAAAGTCCGAAGAGAAGAGCGCGGAAAAAGCGGCCGAAAAATCGAAGACCGGGGCGTCGAGGAAGGCCAGAACGACGGCCAAGGCGAAAACCGCCAAGAAGGCCGAGGCCGAAGAGAAGGCGGATGAGACGAGCGAAGCCGATGGGCAAGAGAAGGCTGACGCCGAAGAGACGAAGGACGAGTAGGCGCCTTGGAGCCGACGAATTGACCGGGCGCCGCATCCGACCGGATAGCCATGTCGCTTGATGCCGATGCGTTGATCGACCGCAGAAGGCTGAAGAGGCGCCTCGCCCTGTGGCGGACGCTTGCGGTCCTCGCCCTGGTGGCCGTGGTCGTTGTCGGGCTTGACCGGTTCTCCGGCTTGCCGGGCGCCGCCGAGGAGCGGCACGTCGCGCGCTTCACCCTCTCGGGCCTGATCACGGATGACCGCGCGCGCAACGAGGCGCTGACCAAGGTCGCCGCGAATTCGAACGTCGCCGCCCTGATCCTGTACATCAACAGCCCCGGCGGCACCGTCGTCGGCGGCGAGACCGTGTATCACAGCCTCCGCGAGGTCGCCGAGAAGAAGCCCGTGGTGGCGGTGATGGGGACGCTGGCGACCTCGGGCGGCTACATGGCGGCGCTGTCGGCCGATTACATCTTCGCCCGGGAGGGCACCATCACCGGCTCGATCGGCGTCTTGTTGCAGACCACCGATATCACCGGGCTGCTTGCCAAGCTCGGCATCTCGGCGGAGGCCATCAAGAGCGGCGAGTTGAAGGCCGTCCCTTCGCCCTTCGAGCCGCTTACCGAACGGGGACGCGAAGTGACGCGGGAAGTGGTGATGGACATGCACGAGATGTTCGTCGACCTGGTGGCGGAGCGGCGCAAGCTGCCGCGCGCCGAGGCGCTGGTGCTGGCCGACGGCCGCATTTACACCGGGCGCCAGGCGGTGGCGAATAAGCTGATCGACCAGATCGGCGGCGAAAACGAGGCGCGCGAATGGTTGGAAAACCAACGCGACATCCCGAAATCCCTTCCGCTGCGTGACGTCAAGGTCGAGCGGGAAGACGACAAATGGTACGATATCCTCCGCCGCTTGGTTGGAAAAACATTGTTTTCTGAAAGACTTACCCTTGACGGACTGGTCTCTGTTTGGCACCCTGACGGCCGGTAAACCAAGCCTCTCGTGGCCCCAGGCCGTTTCGGGCCGGCCGGCCGCTTGAGGGACCCGAACGGAGGAGGGCGGACGATGACAAAGTCGGAACTTATTATGCGCCTCGCCGAGAAGAACCCGCACCTTTACTACCGGGATGTGGAGCGGATCGTCAGCACGGTTTTCGATGAGATCGCGGGGGCGCTGTCGCGCGGCGACAGGGTCGAGTTGCGTGGTTTCGGGGCGCTGTCGGTCAAGAAGAGGAACGCCCGGATCGGACGCAATCCGCGCACCGGCGAATCCGTGAATGTGCCGGAGAAGCACGTCCCGTTCTTCAAGACCGGCAAGCATCTGCGTCAGCGGCTGAACAGCTGACCGGCCGACCGGATGGGGACATAGCGTCCCGAAAAGCCCGCCGGGGCGGCATTCACAGGACTCATCGCGGTTGTTCATGACCGCCGGCGCTGGCGCCGGAAACTTGTCGGTGCGATAGTTTGAAGCTCCTGTTCTGGATACTCGGCATCCCCTTGATTGGCGCCATCGTCGCCTTCGCGACGTCCAATCTCGCGCCCGTGACCCTGGATTTGTGGCCGTTTCCTTTCGCTATCGAGCCGCCGGCCTATGCCGCCATCTTCGGCGCCACCCTCATCGGCTTCATCGCCGGCGCCGCTTACGCTTGGATTTCGGCGGCCAAGAGGCGCCGGCGCGCCCGCGCCGATGGCCGCAGGACGAAGTTCCTGGAACGGGAAAACGAGGACCTGCGCAAGCAACTCGCCGCCGCCGAGGTCCACCGTAGGGGCGCCGGGCCGGGCGGCGGGCCGGGCGGCGGGGAAGCGATGGAAGCGCGCCGCCTCGCCGCCGGGGAACCCGACTGAGCGCCAGGCGCGTTGGCGATGGCGGCCTGTTACACCGCCGGTAACTGATATATAAGGTCGGGCGAGCGGGCGGATCCGAACGCCCGATGATTCTTTGTTTGGAAACCGCGTCTTGAACGAACCCCAAGCGAGCGCCGCCATCTTCTGCGCCATCGACACGCCGTCGCTGGATGACGCCGTCGGCCTGGCCCGGCGCCTGAACGGCGTCATCGGCGGCATCAAACTCGGCAGCGAGTTCTACACCGCCAACGGCCCCGAGGGTGTCCGCGAGATCACCATTGCCGCCCCAACCCAGCGCCTGTTCCTCGATCTCAAGTTCCATGACATCGCCAACACCGTCGCCGGATCGGTGCGCGCCGCTACCGCGCTTTCACCCTATATGTTGAATGTCCACGCTTCGGGCGGCGCGGTCATGTTGCGCGCCGCCGCCGAGGCCGCGGCGGAAGAGGCGGATCGGCTTGGCATCGAACGCCCTTTGGTCATCGGCGTCACCGTCCTGACCAGCCTCGATGGGGATGACCTCGCGGCTGTCGGACAGAGCCTCCCGGTCGCCGATCAGGCGCTGCGCCTCGCTCTGCTGAGCCAGGAGAACGGACTTGACGGCGTCGTCTGTTCGGCGCATGAGATCGCGACGCTCCGGGCCCGGTGCGGCCCTGAATTCACCCTCGTGGTGCCGGGTATTCGCCCGTCCTGGGCCGAAACGAATGAGCAAAAACGCATCATGGCGCCGGCGGCGGCGCTGACGGCGGGAGCCGATTTCCTGATCATCGGGCGGCCGATCACCGGCGCTGCCGATGCCGCCGAGGCGGCCAGGCGCGTCATCGCCGAGATCGCCGGGAGCTGAGGGCCGAACATGCCACTCGAGGCCAAGATTTGCGGCATTAATTCGCCGGACGCCCTCGAGGCCGCCGTCGATGGCGGCGCCGGCTATGTCGGCTTCGTCTTCTACGCCCCGTCGCCCCGCTTCATCACCCCCGAGCAGGCGGTGATGATCGCCGCGCCGGCGCCGAGGACGGTGAAGAAGGTGGGGTTGTTCGTCGACGCCGAGGATGGCGCCATTCAGGCGACGCTCGACGCCTGTCCTGTTCTCGATATGTTGCAGTTCCACGGCGAAGAAAGCCCGGAACGGGTGCGCGGCGCCAGGGAGACCTTCGGGCTTCCCGTCATCAAGGCGATCAAGCTCTCTGGGCCCGATGACCTGTTTCTCGCCGGAGATTATCTCGGATCCGCCGATATGCTGCTGTTCGACGCCAAGCCGCCCGATGAGATGGAAGGCGCCCTTCCCGGCGGCAACGCGCTGGCCTTCGATTGGGAGCTGCTGGCGGGCGCCCAATGGCCGTGTCCGTGGCTGCTTTCGGGCGGCCTCGATGCCGACAACCTCGCCGAAGCGGTCGAGATCACGGGCGCCGGGATGGTCGACGTATCGTCCGGTGTCGAGGAAGCGCCGGGACACAAGGACCCGGCGCGGATCACCGCCTTTCTCGAAGCGGTGGCCAAGATCGGATAGCGGGAACGGCCCCGAATCCGCCCCGCCAAGCGGCACCCGCCGCCGATAGCCTGGCACGGTGCCGGGAGCGGGTGGCCGATAAGGCCCTAGTCGGGGATGTCGCCGAACAGCGCCTTCAGATAGCTGTGCTGGATATCGGCGATGTGGCGCTGCAGATCGGCGAGATCCTGGCCGATGCGCTCCGCCAGCTCCAGATCCTGGTCGATATAAAGGTCCGTCGGCTCGGCCCACCTTTGGGTGAGGTGGATGAGGGCGCGGTAGGCCGCCCGCTGGTGGGGCCGATCGCCCTGGCCCAAGGCCTCGACCTTGCCGAGAATGAATTCTACGCTGTCTTGGGCGGCTAGCATGTTCGATATCCAGTGGTTCGCGGTTGGGCCGTAGGCACGGCGACTCAAGTTCCCCGCCAAAATAGCTATGAGTTAGTTAACAAGTCGTTCACGGATTACCCATGTTACCAACAATGATTTTGGCGCGCCTATCGCCGCGCCGCCGATCGAGAGGAGCCGGGTCGGCGTATTTATCGCCGTCGTTCAGTTGAAGAAGACGTACCACATGGGGCGACGGTCTCCCTACGCTCCTAATGGAGCTTCGGGAGACACTCCTACGCCTAATCGCCTTCGCCTGTCAGTCCACTTCGTGGCCTGGCAGGCGAAGCCGAAGGCGTAGGGTGGTGGAGCCGAGGGGAATCGAACCCCTGACCTCGACATTGCGAACGTCGCGCTCTCCCAACTGAGCTACGGCCCCAAACATTTCGCTCGGCCAGGCAGATAATGTGTGGTCGCGATCTTCCCTGTCAAGTTCCCGTGACAATCCTTGGGCCGGCCCTTGCGCGGGAGCAAAGGGAAGGCTAGGCTCTGGACCCGCATCGCGTCATCGATCCGAACGGCTGCCCACCATGACCAATCCCTTCATTTGGCTGATTCTGACCGCGCTCGATATTTACATGTGGTTCGTGATCATCGGGGTGATCATGAGTTGGCTGGTCTCGTTTCGAATCGTCAACACCCAGAACCGGTTCGTCTACCTCGTCGGTGATTTCCTGAATCGGATCACCGAACCCGCGCTCCGGCCCATCCGCCGGTATCTGCCGAGACTGGGCGGTGTGGACCTCTCGCCGTTGGTCCTGATCATCCTTCTCGTCTTCGCCCAGCGGTTCGTGGTCTGGGGCTATTCCCAACTTGGGTAGCCCGACGCCCGTTGCCGCCGTTAGGGGCGGCGTCGCCGTCACCGTGCGCCTGACGCCGAAAGCCGCCCGGGACCGTATTGGGCCGGTGGAGACGGATGCCGCCGGACGGGCCTACCTCAAAATCACCGTCACGCCGCCGCCCGAGAACGGCAAGGCCAATAAGGCGTTGATCGCGCTGCTGGCCAAGGAATGGAAGATGGCGAAAGGTGGCATTACCATCAAGACCGGGGCGCGGGGACGCAACAAGACGGTGTTCCTCGCCGGCGACCCGAACGTGCTGATGGGCAAGCTCCGGGACTGGACCCGGGGCCGTGAGCAACATGGCTGAGGCGCGGATCATCGACGGCAAGGCCTTCGCCGCCAGGCTCCGGGCCGAGGTCGCCGCCAAGGCCGAGGCGATCAAGGCCAGCCACGACATCGTTCCGGGCCTGGCGACGGTGCTGGTCGGCGAGAATCCGGCGAGCGAGATCTACATCCGCAACAAGTCCAAGGCCGCGCGCGAAGCCGGCATGCTTTCGTTTGCCCACAATCTGCCCGAGGAGACCCGCGAGGCCGAGTTGCTGGCGCTGATCGACCGTCTCAACGGTGATGACACGGTCCACGGCATCCTCGTGCAGCTACTCCTGCCCGGCCACATCTCCCCGCGGGCGGTGATCGCCGCCGTCGACCCGGCCAAGGACGTCGACGGTTTTCACCCGATCAATGCCGGCAGGCTGGTGACCGGCGCCGGCGGCGGTTTCATTCCCTGCACGCCCCAGGGCTGCATGATGCTGCTGAAGGAAGTGCGCCGCGATCTCACCGGCCTCAAGGCCCTGGTGGCGGGGCGCTCGAACATCGTCGGCAAGCCGATGGCGAGCCTGTTGCTGGCGGAGAACTGCACCGTCACCATGGCCCATTCGCGCACCCGCGACCTGGCCGAGGAGTGCCGCCAGGCCGACATCCTGATCGCCGCCGTCGGTCAGCCGCGACTGATCAAGGGCGCGTGGATCAAGCCCGGCGCCACGGTGATCGATGTCGGCTTCAGCCGCATCGAGGGCGCCGAGGGCGAGATACGCCTCGTCGGCGACGTCGAATTCACCTCGGCCGTCAAGGTCGCCGGCGCCATCACCCCGGTGCCCGGCGGCGTCGGGCCGATGACCATCGCCTGCCTGCTGCGCAACACCCTGATCGCCGCCTGCCGCCAATCCGGCATCGAGGCGCCCTGAGCAGTGGGGGGTGGCGCCGCGCGCGCTTGGCGGGCTAGAGTGGGCCGAGGCTTGCCGAGGAGTGCAGCCATGGACGTGAGATCGACCGCCGGAGCCCGTAGGCGAAGGCTTTGTTGCGCCGGGCGCGGCCGACGGGGCTTCCGGCCCGCGGGCCGGGGACCCATGGCCGGATCCGGATGATGAGCGGAAGCCTAAGCGCCCTGGCGTTGGCCGCTCTCATCTTCGTTGGCGGCCACTTCGTCCTCTCGAGCGCCCCGCTGCGCGGCGCCCTCATCTCGCGTCTCGGCAGGGTTCCCTTCACCGGCCTTTACGCGGTCTTCGCCGGCGCCACGATTAGCTGGCTGGTCATCGCTTATGGCAGCGCCCCTTTCACCGAGCTGTGGGGCGATCCCGGCTGGGCGCGTTATCTGGTGCTCCTTGTCATGCCTTTCGCCGCCATCCTCGTGGTCTGCGGTGTCCTGACGCCCAATCCGACCGGCGTGCTGGGCGAACAGGCGCGGGCACGGGACGATCCGGCGCCCGGCATTTTCAAGGTCACCCGCCACCCCGTGATGTGGGGCATCGCCTTGTGGGCGGCGGTGCACCTGATCGCCAACGGCGATGGGGCCTCGCTCCTCTTCTTCGGCGCCATTCTGGTCCTCGCCCTTGGCGGCGTGGCCCACATGGAGGCGCGTTTGCGGGCGGAAGGCGATCCGGGCTGGCAACGCGTCGTCGCCGCGACCTCGGTGATCCCCTTCGCCGCCGTATTGGAGGGGCGCGCGAGGATCGGCCTCGCGGCGATCGGCTGGGGACGCATGGCGCTCGGCGTCGGGCTCTATTTCGTCCTGCTGTTCGGCCACCGATGGGCGATCGGCGCCAGCCCCGCGCCTCTTTAGCGCCACGCTTAGGCCCGCGGCTCAACCCCGGCGTTTCTTCATCAGCCCGAGGCGCAGGGCGTTGAGCTTGATGAAGCCCTCGGCGTCGCGCTGGTCATAGACCGTGTCGGCCTCGAAGGTGGCGAGCGCCTGGTCATAGAGGCTGACCGGCGATTTGCGCCCGGTGACGGCCACCGAGCCCTTATAGAGCTTGAGCCTGACGGTGCCGGTGACGCGCGATTGGCTGTCGTCGATCGCCGCCTGGATCATCTCGCGCTCGGGCGAGAACCAGAATCCGTTGTAGACCAGCTCGGCGTAACGCGGCATCAGCTCGTCCTTGAGATGGGCGGCGCCGCGATCCAGCGTGATGCTCTCCACCGCCCGGTGGGCGGCGATGAGCAGGGTGCCGCCCGGCGTCTCGTAGACGCCGCGGGACTTCATGCCGACGAAACGGTTCTCGACGATATCGGCGCGCCCGATGCCGTTCTTACCGCCGAGATCGTTCAGCCGCGCCAGAAGGCGCGCCGGCGACAGGCGTTCGCCGTCGATCGCCACCGCGTCGCCGGCCTCGAACTCGACCTCGATCGTGGTGGGCCGATCCGGCGCATCCTCGGGCGCGACGGTGCGGGCGAACATGGCCTCGGCCGGCTCGACCCAGGGGTCCTCGAGCGCCTTGCCTTCATAGGAGATGTGCAGAAGGTTGGCGTCGATCGAATAAGGCGGCTCGCCCGATGTGTCGCTGGGAACGTCGATGCCATGGGCGGCGGCATAGTCGATCAGCTTGCTCCGGGAGGTGAGATCCCATTCGCGCCACGGCGCGATCACCCGGATGTCGGGGTCGAGCGCGGTATAGGCGAGCTCGAAGCGCACCTGATCGTTGCCCTTGCCGGTGGCGCCGTGGGCCACGGCGTCGGCGCCGGTGGTCTGCGCGATCTCGATCTGGCGCTTGGCGATCAGCGGGCGGGCGATCGCGGTGCCGAGCAGATAGACCCCTTCGTAAAGGGCGTTGGCGCGGAACATGGGGAAGACGTAATCACCGACGAACTCCTCGCGGAGATCCTCGACATGGATCTCCTCGATGCCCATTTTCTCGGCCTTGGCCCGGGCGTCGGCGAGCTCCTCGCCCTGGCCGAGGTCGGCGGTGAAGGTCACCACCTGGCAACCGTAATTCTCCTGCAGCCAGCGCAAGATCACCGAGGTATCGAGACCCCCGGAGTAAGCCAGCACCACTTTTTTCACGTCCTCGGTCACGTCGTCCCGTCCCTAAGCAGACAGTCCCAAGGCGCCGGCGCGCGGATGTGCGAATTGGCCTTGAGGACGGCGGCGCAGTATCCGGCAAAAGATCGCTGGGGGCAAGGCTGGCCCGGACGAGCGGCATCCGGGGCACACTCCGGCCCGATGCTAGCTTGGCCTATTTGGTTTTGATGCCGCAGGCCTTGCTCACCCGCCGATAAGCGCGGGTGAAGCCGAGCAGCGAATAGGTGTCGGCGGTCCTGGTGCCGCGCGCCGAGGTGCCGGTGACGACCATGCGGCTGCCCCGCATCATCGCCCGGACCATCGCCCGTTCATCCGCCTCACTACGCGCCCAGGCGGTGTCGGCCTTGGTGAAGAGGTTGAATTTCCGGCCGCCGATCTTGACCTCGACGGCGCTGCCTTTCTTGAAGGTGTAGCCGGCGAAGAAGTTGATGACGTCGCGCTCCTGGCGCGCCGGACGGTGGGTGACGAGCACGACCACATCGCCGCGTTTCTTGTATTTGCCCTTGGTCTTGGTCGGCTGGCTCGCCGTGTAACAGACATTCTTGCCGTCTTCCTTGAGCCTGTAGGCCTCCCAGTCGCGGTATTGGCCGAGGAGCTTGGGCTCCGCCGCCGGCGCCGAGGGCGCGGCGAACAGGATCGTCGAGGCGAGGATGAGGGAAACGAACGAACGAACGGCCATCATGGGGTCCATATTAACGTTTCGCATTTGCTGTTGCCAGTCCCGGACGCTCACTATCACGCTTTATGGCAATGGTTCAATGGCTGGCGGCTTTCTTCCGCCTCACCGGCGCGCCCCTGACATGGGGCGGCAGCGGGGTGACCGGCCCGCCGGGCACCGACATAAGACTTACCACAGAGATCACAGAGGCCACGGAGACGCCCACGGGTATTCCCGAATTCAACCTGTACCGTTCATCACCTAACAAATTCTCTCGGTCCTTTCACAGGCCCGGACGCTCGGGTTTCCCTTTCTCTCTTAAAACCCTCTGTGCTCTCTGTGTGCTCTGTGGTGAGCAATTCCTTGCCGCCAAGAATTTTGAACCACGGAGACCACAGAGCCCACGGAGACGCCCATGGGTATACTCGAATTCAACCCGATCCGTTTATCACCTAACGAATTCTCTCGGTCCTTTCACAGGCCCGGGCGCTCGGTATTCCTTTTCTCTCTTAAAAACCCTCTGTGCTCTCTGTGTGCTCCGTGGTGAGCAATTCCTTGCCGCCAAGAATTTTGAACCACGGAGATCACAGAGGTCACACAGGGGTCACCGGGATGGAAGTGGATTAAGGTGACACCATACTTAATTACGCGATTAGAATTAAGTATGGTGTCACCTTAATTTCGGCGGCGAGGGATCGAGCCGACGCCGGAGGCCGTTCGACTTTTCGGTGAACGGTACTTCGACGATGGTCCCCGACACGGCCGCCGGGAGATTGTGAGGTGTTCTAGCGCCCCCATTCGGGGCGGTGATCTTGGATAATGTGTAGCCTGGTGCAGTAGATGACGTAGCCTGCTTCCCACGATGTGAGTTCGTCGCCCGGCACGGAGGTTTCATAGACATATCGAAAGCGCTCAAACGCTCTGGCGCTCCTTCTTAGAATGCCATCAAAATTGAACGTTCGGTCTATGTCGTCCGGAACATTGGGTAGGTTCTTTATCTGATTTCGCTGGTCAATTTCAGATGGGAGTTGCGGATTATCAAAACGTTGCCGGATGTTCGTTTGTCCATCATTACTGATCTTGTTGAATAGCTTTTCAAGATTATGCCCGCGAGGGGAGTTTTCACCGGTCTCTAAGGCTATCAGACATTTAAAATATAGTTCGAGCGCAAGTGCCGCCGTCACTGCATGGGAGGGACCCAAGATAAGGGCTTTTGGGAATCTATGTGCAATGAGCTGACTCCCATGATAAAAAGATTCGGCGATGTTAAATATTGTTATAGGATCGACTGGAGCATTAGGCATAAGCGATAGAACCTATGGTAAACAAGCAATCGGATGCCAAGCTGGATGAACGGGGCGGCCAACGGTAGCCAGGACTGATCCTCGTAAAAAAAGCGGGGCCCGAAGGCCCCGCCCGTTACTGGTCCGTTCAACTCATCCGTTTAACTCGGGTTGTCAGGCACGGGTGGGTCTTTCGTGTCCACGCCGCCATCGTCAAGCAGTTCCGTAGTGCACCCGACGAAGTCGTTATTGACGTTCTTGCCACGTATGACCTGCATGGTCGCTACGTCACGGAGCCAGATTCCCGGAATGTCGTCAGGTGCCGTTTCAATGCAGATGAAGTCATTGCGCACGATGTTGGCGTCGATGACCGTGCCAGCGGCAAAGCCCCAGACAAGCACCGCTACTTCGTTCGCGGAGGAGTCGAAGACGAAGACCCCATCCCCTATTACGGTGATGGTGTTGCCTACGACCGAAACACCTTCCAGCACTGACTGTGCCCCGATGATAGGTGGGAACGGAGACAACGGCCCGCTCGCAAGGGCGAGCAAAAAGACGCCCCGCCTGTCCGTGTCCACGGTGTTGTTCTTGACGCTCACCCCTTCGATCGTGACCAGTCCGCTGTCCGGTACCGTGTTGCGGGCCTGGACCACGATGCCCATTTGGCCGAAGGTGCCCCTGGCATCGATAGTATTCCGGTGGATCGAGCAGCTGTTGCAGTTGGTGAGCTCGATCTGGACGAACCCGTTGAACTCTACCGTGTTGCGGTGAACGGCCCAGCCGGTGTGCGTCTGCGCGCCTTCGCTGCCGACGAGGATGCCGTTCCAGAAATTGTCGTGCAGGTCGTTGTTTTTGACCGCGATGTTGCTGGTGTTGACCGCCCAGGCCTGGATCGCACTGCTGCGGTCGTTGCCGCCGCCGTCACCCAAGTAGTCACGGATTTCAAGGCCCTTGATGGTGACGTCGCTGACGCCGTCCTCCAAGGTGATGGCGTCGACAGTGGTTGGCCCGAAAAGGGTCGTGCCATCCATGATCGGAGAATCACCATCCGCCGCGCTCAGCGTGATCCCGGAGTCCTCCGGCCCGAAGACGACTGTTTGGGAAAAAACCCCGCTGTCGTCCAAGCAGACCACCTCGCCAGAGTTAGCGGCGTCAATAGCCGTTTGAATGGACGCCGGCGCCGTGACCGTGGTCGTACAGTGTGCCGCCTGCGCCGTTCCCGCGAAGCCGAACGCGACGGCGAACGCCGCGGCGGCGGTTAATGTTAGAAATTTACGCATGATTGTTTCCTCCACATGTCAAGTCGGTTAATTCACGCCGCCGCGAGTTTCGCCGCGGGGGCCGGTCATTGATGGTCCCCGGTCCCCGCGCGCGGCGGCCGGCCCCTCATTCGGTTTTCGGTTGCGGAGTGACGCATACGGCCGAGGTTTCGGCCCAATCCTCCCCGCGTCCGTCCCCGGTCTCAAAAGCCGGGGTTCGATGCCCGATGGCCGCCGCCCCGGCGCCCATCGGGCTCATCTGGAATCATAATCCCACACAACTCCAAGTCGCGTCAACCATATTTTT
>JADFPK010000222.1 GCA_022562375.1 Pseudomonadota bacterium | reverse complement strand
ACCATCTGAGGCTCAGGGTCGGCGAACGCGTGATCGAGGGCCGGATCAAGGAACGCGAACAAGCGCAGCGCATCTACCAGGCGGCGAAACGGCAGGGAAAGAAGGCCGGGCTGCTCGAGGGCGAGCGGCCCAACATCTTCACCACCTCGATCGCCAATATCGGTCCCAGGGAGGAGATCACTATCGACATCGAGTACCAGCAGACGCTGCGCTATGACCAGGGCGCCTTCCGGCTGCGCTTCCCCATGGTCGTCGGCCCACGCTATATCCCCGGCAACGTCCGCGTCGCCAAGTTCGGCGACGGCGGTTGGTCCGTCGGCACCGACCGGGTGCCCGACGCCGAGAAAATTCGCGCGCCGGTGCTGCCGCCCGCCTTCGGCAAGATCAACCCGGTCAAGCTTTCGATCGAATTGGCGCCCGGCTTCGCGCTGTCCGAGCTGAAGAGCTCCTATCACCCGGTCGCCGTCAGTGAGGACGGCTCGGGCGGTTACCGGATCAGCCTGAAAGCCGGCGAGGTCCCGGCGGAGCGCGATTTCGAGCTGGTATGGAAGCCCGAGACCGGAGCCCAGCCCCAGGCCGGGCTGTTCACCGAGACCACAAAGGACGGGCGCTACATCCTCGTCATGATCATGCCGCCGACGGCCAAGCCGGCGGACGGCCAGGCGAAGGGGCTGGGGCGCGAGGTCATCTTCGTCATCGACGTCTCGGGTTCGATGGCGGGGACGTCGATCAAGCAGGCCAAGGCGGCCCTCGCCCTCGCCATCGACCGGCTGACCGCCGATGACCGGTTCAACATCGTCGGTTTCAACGACACCGCCTTCACCCTCTTTCCCAATCCCCGTCCGGCCGACCGGCTGACCCGCGCGACCGCCAAGCGGTTCGTTTACTGGCTCGCCGCCGAGGGCGGCACCAGGATGGCGCCGGCGGTCAGGCTGGCGCTCAGGGGCCGTCCGCCCGCCGGTCATATCCGCCAGATGGTGTTCCTCACCGACGGCGCCATCGGCAACGAGCGGGAGCTGTTCGCCATCATCAACGACCGTCTCGGCGACGCGCGGCTGTTCACCATCGGCATCGGCTCGGCGCCCAACAGCTACTTCATGAGGAAGGCGGCGGAGGTGGGACGGGGCACCTTCACCCATATCGGCGATGTCAACGAGGTCGGGGCGCGCATGGCGGCGCTGTTCGAGAAGCTGGAGAGGCCGGTGCTGACCGATCTCGCGGTCGCCTGGCCCGACGGCATGACGGCCGAGATGTGGCCGGCGAGGCTGCCCGACCTCTATGGGGGAGAGCCCGTCATCTTCACCGCCAGGGCGCCTAATGCCACCTCCGGGACCGACCCCGAGTCCGCCCCCGAGTCCCAAGGCGCCATTGTCGTCTCCGGCCGTATCGGCGCCGCCCGGTGGCAGGGCACGCTAAGCTTGCGCGGCGGCAAGGCGACGCCCGGCGTCTCCAAGCTCTGGGCCAGGGACAAGATCTCGGGGCTGATGGACACCCTGCACGAAGGCGGTGACGCCAACGACGTCAGGCGCCAGGTCGTCGCCCTCGGCCTCGGCCATCACCTGGTGACCAAATACACCAGCCTGATCGCCGTCGACGTGACGCCGAGCCGGCCCCAGGCCGAACCCTTGAAGCGGCGCAAGGTGCCCCACAACCTGCCCGAGGGCTGGGAGTACGACAAGGTGTTCGGCGGCGTGCCCGACGACGCCACGCGGCTCGACCGCAAGGCCGGCTTGATGAACGCCCCGGCCACCATCAACCCGGCCGCCGTCAGTATCGGCGCCGCGCGCGGTCTTGCCCTGCCCAAGGGGGCGACGGCGGCGCCGCTCCACCTCGTGCTCGGCGCCGCACTCCTGGTCCTCGGCCTGATCGCGCTGGTGCTGGTAAGAAGGCGCCTCCGATGAACCGCCGACGCCTGCTCATCGGCCTCGCCGTTCTGCCCCTGGCGCTCGGCCTCTGGCAGATCGGCGAGGCCGGCTACATCCACGCCAAGGCGCTCCTCGCCCAGCATCTGATCGCCAAGGCCTGGGCCGAGACCCTTGCCGGTTCGCGCGCCGTCAGGCCCTGGCCCTGGGCCGATTCCTGGCCCGTCGCCCGGCTCGAGTTCCCGGCAATGGGCGAAGAAATGATCGTGCTCTCGGGCGGCAGCGGCCGGACCCTGGCCTTCGCGCCGGGGCACCTCGACGGCTCGCCCCTGCCCGGCGCGCCCGGCAACAGCATCATCGGCGGCCATCGCGACACCCACTTCCGCCTGCTCGAACACCTGGCGCCCGGCGACGTGATCCACGCGGAGGACCGGGCCGGCGTCCGCCACCGCTTTCGCGTCACCGCAACGCGGGTGGTGGATGCGCGCACCACGCGGCTCGATCCCGGCGGCGACACCCCGGCCCTGATCCTGGTGACGTGTTATCCCTTCGATGCGATCGTTCCCGGCGGGCCCTTGCGCTACCTGGTCTTCGCCGAAGCGGACCCGCCCCCACGCCGGTCCGGGACCGACCGGAATCCGCCATCCGAAGGCACCATCGCCGTCACCGGCCTTGGCCCCGGCGGCTTTCCCTCCCCATGACCCTCTTGACTTTGGTTCTCCCGCCGGCTAGAACAAACCATGAACATCATAGGGTGGGGAGCTGTCACTCCCCGGCGTGGGGTTCGGACGGTGGAAGTGAAATCACGGTATCCAAACGGTATCCAGATGACGGCATCCGGGGAGAAAGTTCCGGGCCGGAATCTCGACGCCCTGCGCGCCAAGATCGCCCGGCTGGAGGGCTCGCCCGCCTTCCACGCCTTCAAGGCCGGGCCCAAGACCGGGAGTAAGGCCGGGAGTCAGGACGGAGTAAGGACGGCGACGGCGCGCCCCCTCGCCGCCCCGTCGTCGCGCTTGGCGTAAAGGCGATCGACGGCTACCTCCCCTGGGGCGGGCTGCCGGCGGGCGCGCTCCACGAGGTGATCGCCGGCGACGTCAGCGCGGCGGCGACCGCCTTCGCCCTCACCCTCGCCGCCTCCCTCGCCGCCCCCGGCGGGGGGCGCGGAGGCAAAGGCCCCGCCGCCTTCCTCTGGTGCGTCAACGGTGATGTCCCCTACGGCCCCGGCCTCGCCGCCTTCGGCATCGAGCACCGCCAGCTGCTCGTGGTCCGGGGACGCAACGACCGCGAGGTGCTGTGGGCCGCCGAGGAAGGGCTCGGCGCCGGCGCCCTGGCGGCGGTCTTCGCCGAGGTCCACGCCCTCGATCTCACCGCGTCGCGCCGCCTGGCGCTGGCGGCGCGGGAAAGCGGCGTGACCGCCTTCGCGCTCCGCCCCTTCGGCACCGCCCCGGCGGCGACGGCGGCGCTCACCCGCTGGCGGGTGACGAGCGCGCAAAGCCTGGGAGAGGCAAGTGAGCGCGGCGTCGGCACGGCGTGCTGGCGGCTCGAACTCCTGCGTTGCCGCAACG
>JADFPK010000221.1 GCA_022562375.1 Pseudomonadota bacterium | reverse complement strand
CAGGGCGAGGGGGGCGCCGCTGTCACGGCGCGCGCTGATGGCGGGGGTTATGGTGCTGATGGGCACGATGGCGCTGGCCACCGCCGCCGCCGCCGGCGAGGACGGTGTCATCGCCGCCGACGCGGCGGCCCGGCGCGCCGCCGCCGGTGAGATTCTGGTGATCGATGTGCGCTCGCCCCAGGAGTGGCGCCAGACCGGCGTGGCCAAGGGCGCGCGCCGGGTGACGATCCATGATCCGGGTGGCCTGCCAGGCTTCGTCGAGGCGATGAAGGCGGCACTCGGCGGCGATCTCGGCAAGCCGATCGCGGTCATCTGTGCCACCGGCAACCGTTCGACATTCGCCCAGCGGCTCCTCGCCAAGGCCGGTTTCACCCGGGTACTGAACATCAAGGAAGGGATGATCGGCGGCCCCTACGGCCCCGGCTGGCTCCGCCGCGGCCTGCCGGTCGAGAGTTGCGGCGCCTGCTAGCGTACTATCCGGACAGTTTTCGGACCCGGGGAATAGTGATCCGCCAGGGTGGGCCGAAAATGCCGTTTCCCGACATGCAAAATTAGGCGCGGAAAATCGGTTGCGCTCCGGGCGCCGCGAGGGTAAATGCGGCTTCCGGCTCGGATTTATCGGCTGCCGGAATAACCAACGAATGCCGGGAACGTCACATGAAATTGCCCGATCTGACACAGCGCCAAGCCGAGCGCGTCGACCAGGGTCTCGCGCGCGAGGCCCATGACAGCCTGACGCTCGGTCTCGCTGCCCGCACCTTGGCCATCATGGTGATCGCCGCCTCCCTGGCGGTGGAGCGGCCGCTCGCCGATTCGCGTTACTATTTTGGCGCCCTCGCCGTGTTCGTCGTCCTTGGCTTCGTCCACCGGTTGGTGGCGGCGCGCCGGTCCCCGGCGATATGGCCGGGATACGTTTTCATCGTCGCCGATTTCTGCCTTCTCACTTACGTGCTGGCGGCGCCGAATCCGCTGAGCCCGGACCCGCTTCCGCCGCAATTCCTGTTCAGGCTGGGCACCTTCCCCTACTTCTTCGTGCTTCTGGCGGGAACGGTTTTGAGCTACTCGCCGCGCCAGGTGATCTTCGCCGGCGTCACCGCCGCGCTTGCCTGGAGCGCCACCATGATCTGGACCCTCCGGCAGCCCGGCGTGCTGACCCCCAATCATTATCCCGACTGGTGGGAGGCGTCGAGTACGGTGTTCATGGCGCGGTTTCTCGATCCACTTTTCGTCCACGTTCCGGCGCGTATCCAGGAAGGCGTCATTCTTATCGTCGTCGCCGGGATCCTGGCGGCGATGGTCGCGCGCACCCGCCGAATGGTCATCCGTCAGGTCCATGCCGAACGCGAGCGGGCCAATCTCGCGCGATATCTCTCGCCCAACATGGTCGATGAACTCGCCAGTTCCGAAGGGACCCTGAGCACATCGGGCGAGCAGAACGTGGCCATCCTGTTTGCCGATATCGTCGGCTTCACCCAACTTTGCGAGGGTCGCCCGGCGGAAGATGTGGTGACGCTGCTGCGCCAGTTTCACGCCTTGCTGGCCGCCGAAGTGTTCGAACACAGCGGCACCCTCGACAAATACCTCGGCGACGGCTTGATGGCGACATTCGGCACGCCGCGCCCGACTCCCCTCGATGCCACCAATGCGCTCGGCGCCGCGCTCGGCATGATCGACGCCATAGAACGGTGGAACGCCGAGCGCACGGCCACCGGGCAAGTGGCGGTCAGGATGGGCGTCGGCGTTCATTACGGGTCGGTCATCATCGGCGATATCGGTGACGAGCGCCGCCTCGAGCATGCCGTGATCGGCGATGCGGTCAACGTCGCTTCGCGCGTCGAGCACCTGACCCGCGATCTTCGTTCGCCCTTGCTCGTCAGCCAGGATCTCGCCCTGGCGGTGAAGGCGGAAAACGCCGGGGGCAGCCAGCTCCTGGCGCGGTTCGTCGACGTCGGCGTCAGGCGCATACCCGGGCGCGGCGGCGATGTGCGCCTGTGGATGCTCGCCGACCGGTCTTGGGAGCCGGCGGAACGGTAATCATGGATTACCATCCCGCGCGCCGCCGGGTTCGCGCGCATCGCGCCGGGCCGATCAGAATCTTGGTGCCTTGGCGGCGGCGACCGCTTAACTTGCCCAAGCCATGAAAGAGCCCGACAGGAAAAGCGGGGCCCAACACCCGTGACCCTCGATTTCCTTCCCCCCGATCTCGTGCCTTTTCACCGGCTCGACGGTGTCGGGGTGGCCTTGCTGTTCTTGATCTACGGGGTGACGGCCACCATCCGCGGCGCCTTCGGCTTCGGCGCGATCACCCCGGCGGTGGTGTTCTCCACCCTGGTGACCGAGCCTCACCATGCCGTCCTGTTGGCGCTCGGCGCCGGCGTGATCACCCAGGTCCAGTTGATCCCCTTCGGGCTGCGCCACGGCGACTGGAAGATCGCGAGGCTAATGGTCGCCGCCGGGTTCGCCGCCATCGCCATCGGCCTCCTCCTCTTCAAGAAGATCGAGGCGGGCTGGCTCATGATCCTCCTCGGCGTCGTCCTGGCCGGGGTCATGGTCATGGACCGCTATCATGTGCTCGATCGCCTGGCCGGCAAGATCGACCTCCGCGGCATGGCGACGGCGTTGGGCCTTTCCACCATCGCCGGCCTGATCGCCGGGATGGCCGGCGGCGGCGGCATGTACTTCTATTCGGTGTACCTCAAGCTTGCCTGCCCGACGCCCGCGCTCATGCGGGGCACGTCGATCCTGCTGGGATCCATCTTCCTGTATTGGCGTTTCATCGTCGCCATCATCGTCGGACTGATTTCTTTCCGGCTTGTCATCGAATCGTTGTTTCTGGCGCCGGCCGCCTGGTTCGGCGCCAGGATCGGCATCCGCTTCTTCGACCGCGCGGATACCAGCCGGTTCTACGGCGCCTTCCAGTTGGTCCTGCTGGTCGGCGCCGGCGCCTTATTGTGGAAAGGCCTCGAACGCGTGTTGTAGGTTCGGCGCCGGTGGAGCCTGTATGTCGGGTGGTGTATGCTGGGCGTTAGCGGTCCAGGGAAATCACCGGGGATGGATGGAATGGCCTATACGCTTGATGAATTCGCCGCCGATTGCCGAAACGCGTTGACGGAATTTCCCGGCCCTCCGGGCCGCGAAAAGGTGCGTGGGTTGCTGCAACGCGCGCTCGGCGACGACGCCTTCGTTGCCGCCCATCTCGGGCCGGAGGCGGATGAGCCGCGCAAACTCCTCTACCAAGACCCCGATCTCGGCTTTTGCATCGTCGCCCACGTCTACAAGGGGCCAAAAAGCAGCCAGCCGCACGACCACGGACCGTCGTGGGCGATCTATGGCCAAGTCGCGGGCGTCACCGAAATGACCGACTGGCGGCTGGTCGAACCGCCGAGGGGCGATCAACCGGGCAAGGTCGAACGGGTGCGCACCTACAACCT
>JADFPK010000220.1 GCA_022562375.1 Pseudomonadota bacterium | reverse complement strand
GGGCGCGGCGGATGAGATCATCGCCGGCGAGCTCGACGATCACTTCCCCCTCAAGATATGGCAGACCGGCTCGGGCACCCAGACCAACATGAACGCCAACGAGGTGATCGCCAATCGCGCCAACGAGGTGCTCGGCGCGCCGCTCGGCTCCAAATCGCCGCTTCACCCCAACGATCACGTCAATTTGAGCCAGTCGTCGAACGACAGCTTCCCGTCCGCCATGCACATCGCCGCGGCGGAGGAGATCCATCACCGTCTGCTGCCGGCGCTAAGGCTCCTGCACCGGGCGCTCGACGCCAAGGCCGGGGAGTTCGACGGCCTGATCAAGATCGGACGCACCCACATGCAGGACGCGACGCCGATAACGCTGGGCCAGGAGTTCTCGGGCTACGCCAAGCAGATCGAACGCGGCGCCCAGCGTGTCGAACAGACGCAAGCGCGGCTGCACGAACTGGCCCAGGGGGGCACCGCGGTCGGTACCGGGCTCAACGCCATCGAGGGCTTCGACGAGCGCTTCGCGGCCGAGGTCTCGGCCATCACCGGTCTCGCCTTCGCCGCCGCCCGGAACAAGTTCGAGGCGATGGCGGCCCACGACACCATGGTCGAGGTCTCCGGCGCGCTCAACGTGGTGGCGGCATCGATGATGAAGATCACCAACGACATCCGGCTCATGGGCTCGGGCCCACGTTCGGGCTTCGGCGAGATCACCCTGCCGGCGAACGAGCCGGGGTCCTCGATCATGCCCGGCAAGGTCAACCCGACCCAGGCGGAAGCCCTTTCCATGGTGGCGGCGCAGGTGATGGGGAACCACGTCACCATCACCGTCTCGGGCTCCCAGGGGCACCTCGACCTCAACGTATTCAAGCCAGTGATGATCCATAACCTCTTGCAGTCCATCGCCCTTCTCGCCGACGGCGCCAGGAGCTTCGCCGAGAACTGCGTCACCGGCATCGTCGCCAACACCGACAGGCTGGGGGAGCTGCTCGAGCGTTCCCTCATGCTGGTCACCGCGCTGAATTCGCACATCGGCTACGACAACGCCGCCAAGATCGCCAAGTTGGCCTTTGACGACGGCCTCAGCCTCAAGCAGGCGGCCCTCGATCTCGGGCTGGTGACGGCGGAGGATTTCGACCGCTGGGTGGATCCTAAGGACATGATCCATCCCGCCAAAGGCTAGGGGCATGGCGGCGGCCGCCATCGGCAAGCGCTCCCTGATGATCGACGGGCATCGGACTTCCGTTTCCCTGGAGGACGCGTTCTGGCGAAGGCTCCGGGCCATCGCCGAGAAGCGAGGCGTCTCGCTCAACCGGCTGGTGGCCGAGATCGACCACGGCCGCGACGGCAATCTCTCGAGCGCCATCCGCCTGTTCGTCCTCGACACCCTGACCGCGGACCCGGGGAAATAAGGGAACGAATTAAGGGGACATCGGAATTAAGGGGTTACCCGCCCAGCCCCTTGAGGATGCCGCGGATGAAGTCCTCGGGACTCGGCGGCGGTTTGGGCCGGGGCGCGGGCTCGGTCCGGGGCGCCGGCGCCGGCGGAGCGGCCGTCGGCGATGGTCCCGTGCCGCTCTTGCGCCGGGGCAGGAATTTCTCCAGCAACGAGCCGACGCCGCGTTGCATGAGATAGGCCTGGAGCTTGTCGGCCTTGAAGATGCGCCGCGGGTTATCGAGCGGCCCCTTGAGTTGCATCTCGAAGGGCGGCGCCTTGGGGTGGTCGGTGAGGCGGAACTCGGCGGCCAAATCGACCCGCCATCCGGGGAGATCGGCGATCCCCGCCGCCCGTCCTTCGCCGCCCTCGGCCACCATATGCATATCGCGGGTCGTCACCACGCCCTTGGCGATGGTGAAGGTCCCGTTCATCGTGGTGAATTTCGTCTTGCCGCCGGACATCGCCGTTTGCAGCAATGAGAACAGGTCGGTGGGTTGGTTCAGGCGTTTGAGCCTGGCGTTGATCCGCCCGAGGTTGATCCCCTTCACGGCGCCGTCGGTGACCTCGATCCGCCCCTTGCCGGCGAGCGCCGAGACCAGTTCGAAACTGCTGCGCCCGGCGGCGGTCAGCGACATGGTGAGATCAGCCCTCCCCTCGGCGGCGTCGATGCCGGCCAGGTCGCCCAGCAAGCGGTGAACATCGGCCCCGGTGATCTCGATCGAGACCTTCACCTGGCCGGGCACCTGGCCGGGCACCTGGCCGGGCACCTGGCCGGGCACCTGGCCGGGCGCCTTTTCGGCGGCGCTGATCCGGCCCTTCAACGCGAAGGCGCCGCCGAACACGGTGCCGTCCAGGCGCTCGATGTCGAGGACGCCGTTTACCAGCTTGACATCCATGCGCGCGTTCTCGGCGCGGAATTCCCGGTAATTCAGCGCCGGCGTCTTTAACCTCACATCGGCATCGATCAGCTCGAGCGGCGAGAAATCTATCGGCTCCCGCGACCAGTGTTCCGCCGCCGCGCCCGGCGCGCCGTCGCCCGGCGCCGGGCTGGCCTTGGCGGCGGCGGATTTCGCCGGCGCCGGGACGGGTAGGAACAAATCGGCGATGATCTCGCTCATCGCCAGCTCCGCCGTCAGTTTCGGCCGCGCCCCGCCGACCCGGAGAACCGCATTTCCGGCGATCTCGACCGGCCCCAACTTGCCGCTGATGTCCGAGAACTTATAGACCGGCCCGTCGTTCTTGATCCCGGCCTTGAGGCGGAAACCGCCGAGTTCGCGTGCCGCCGGCTTGAACCCCGGATCGAAGATGCGAACCAGGCGGGTGAAGCTCGGATGGCGCACATTCACCTCGATGGCGTAGCGCGGTTGGGTGTCGAGGTCGCCGATGCTGCCCTTGACCGCAAGGGTGGCCTTGTCGGCCTTCAAGGTGGCGTCGAGGTTGAGCCGCTTGAGGGTGCCTTCGACGCGCCCCGAGAACGCCACCAGCCCCAGCTGTTCCGGCGATACCGGCAGATCGATGCCCGCCAGTTGCGACCACCGGGTGGGATCGGACGCGGTGACATCGAAGACCAAATTGACCTCCGGCGCCTTGGCAATGTCGCCCGAGCTACCCGCCAAGCTACCCGAAAGCGCCACCCTGCCGCCGGCGACCTCGCCGATGGAGGCGCCGCGCACATTCACCTTGCCGGCCAGCAACGTGCCGTCGAAGCGGATATCCTTGAGCGGCACGTGATTGTAGGTCAGCTCGCCGATGTGCGCCTTGAGGTTGGCGTCGAAGTCCTCGATCATGGCGAGCACGGCGCTTCCCGGCGCGCCTTCCTCCTTGACCGCGCCGCCGGCGGCGGCGGCGGGCGCCGGCAGATAGGCGTCGAGGTTCAAGCGGTCGATGGCGATGTTGGCGCCGAACGCCAGCCGGGAGCGGAGCGCGAAGATGATCCCGCCGGTCACCCGCGAGGAATCGAACCTGAGATCGAAGTCGCGGACCTCGAGCCTCTCCTCGGTGGCGCCAAGCTTCG
>JADFPK010000219.1 GCA_022562375.1 Pseudomonadota bacterium | reverse complement strand
AGTTCGAACTCGACGCCGCCGACGGCGAAGCCCCGGCGCTGACGATCATCGGCGGCAAGATCACGACCTACCGGCGCCTGGCGGAAAAAGCGCTGGACAGGATCGCGCCGTATCTCGATGGCATGGGGCCGGCGTGGACGTCGGCGGTACCGCTGCCCGGGGGCGATCTCGGGACCGCCGGCCTCGACGCATTCCGTGGCGAATTGCGCCGGGACTATGAAGGGCTTCCGGCCGGCTATGTCGCCACCCTCGCCCGGCGGTACGGGACGCTCGCCCGTGAAATCCTCGGTGACGCCCGGAGCCCCGGTGATCTCGGGCCAGGTTTCGGCGCCAAGCTCTCTGCCCGGGAAGTGGATTACCTGGTGGCCAGGGAATGGGCGGTGACGCCCGACGACGTGCTGTGGCGCCGCACCAAGGCGGGCCTGCATACCACGGCGCAAGAAAGAGAGGCGCTGGCCGGGTTCATGGCGCGGACGGCTTAGCGCACTATCCGGCCTCGGCGTGGCCCGGGCGCGGACGAATTAAGGGGACACCATACTTAATTCCATCCGGAGCCTTCTTTTGCTGACTCTTGACCCCATGACGGGGTATTCTTGAGCCATGCGCGCGATGGTCACCGCCACGCTTTTTATCTCAGGCTTATTCGGCGCCTTGGCCGCCGCCGATGCCGTTGGCGCCGCCGAGGATCCGGATTACCGGGATCAGCGCGCGGCGCTGATGCGCAACGTCGAGGCCCACGCCAGGATCTTGAAGGAGTTCGCCGGCCTGAAGCCGCCCTCGGAGCGCGTCTTGCAAGCGATGGGCGACGTTCCCCGCCACGAGTTCCTGCCCGACGAACTCAAGCCCTTCGCCTACCTGAACCGGCCCTTGCCCTTGGGTTTCGGGCAAAACATCTCGGAGCCCTACCTGATCGCGCTGATGACCGATCTGGCCAAGATTTCCGCCGACGACATCGTGTTCGAGACCGGCACCGGGGCGGGCTATCAAAGTGCGATCCTGGCGAAGCTGGCGAAGCGGGTCTATTCGGTGGAGATCATCAAGCCGCTGGCGCGTCGGGCGGCCAAGACACTATCGCGGCTTGGCTTCAAGAATGTCGAGGTGCGTCTCGGCGACGGATATTTCGGCTGGGCCGAACACGGCCCCTACGACGCCATGATCATCAAGGAATCGATGACCTTTGTCCCGGCGCCGCTGCTCAACCAGCTGAAGCCCGGCGGACGCATGGTGGTTCCGCTTGGCCCTGCCAACGGCCAGCAGTACCTGACATTGATCCGCAAGGGCCTCAACGGACGGATACGGCAAAAGCGCATCCTCCCTGTCCGCTTCTCGCCCCTGCAGGGGGGCGAGCGGCTGTAGCCGGCAGGCTCGATCAGGGCGTCATCCGGATGATGCGCTAATTCGAGGCAATCGATTTTTCGAGAAATCTCGTCTTCTTGCGCAGGGCGTTGAGAAGCCCCGACACCTTGCCGTTTCGCCGCCGGATAACGGAGGAATACTCCGTCCGGTGGGTCAGCGGCATACTGACGCCCGCGACCTTGATGTCCATGGTCTTGAACTTGCCCCCGGCTTTCATCACCAGCATCTCGACCAGGATCGGCTCGTCGCTGAGCCGGGATACGCGGCCGTAGACGATGACGCCGCCGCCGGGCGCCGGACGCTCCTTGTCGACCAGGAAAATCTCGCTGGCGTAATCCTTGAACAGCCTGGAATAGCTGTGGGCGACGACGGTCTGGTAAAGTTCGAGAAACTCGCTCCGTTCCGCCTCCGTCGCCCGGCGCCAGTAAACACCGAGGACGAATTTGGCGATCGTCGGCATATCGAAAGCGTCCGCCAGCAAAGCCCGCATTCGTTCGACCCGATCGGCCTCGGAAACGTCCTCGGGCGTCAGCTCGTTGATCGCCCTCTCGCCCAGCTTCTCGACGAAAAGCCTGGCCTCCGATGGGGTGTCTTGGGCAAACGAAGGCGCCCCGGCCGAGGCCAGACCAAGCCCAAGGCCGGCCACCGCGATCGCCGCTACAAAGGTTCTCCGCCTAAACATGGTTATCATTTTTTCGCTTCCATTATTCTATTAAAGACGCCTCCAAGCCTGGAAGTATTAGCATAATTGCCCGCTCATACCAAAGGTCCTTGATAAGGACCTTTGGTATGAGGCCATAGGGCGTTGAATTGGCGTCCTTCGCCGGCGCCGGGCCGGCCCAGGCGCCGCCGCGAAGCGCCCGGAGCGAAGGCCGCCGATGAGGTCCTCAAGGGGCGGGAAACCCGAAACACTCGCGATCGGGGGGCGCCGGGCTGGCCGGCAGGTGCTGGGAATTGCGGGGCGGGGTTCAGTCCCGCTTTTTCCTGAGATTGGCGATCTTCTTCTCGAGCGTCTCGATCAGCCCGTCAAAGCCCTTGCGTTTGAGGACCGAAGTGTACTCGGAGCGCCTGACGGCGAGCTCGCTCACCCCCTTGTAGTGAACGTCGATGACGCGCCAGATTCCGCCCCTCTGGCCGACGAGATAGTTGAGAACGATGGTCTTGCCGTCGCTTTTGACCAGGCCGGTCTTGACCAGGCGGGTGGTGGGGCGGAACTGCTTCTCGTTCAGGGTGTCGAATCGCTCACCGGAATAGCCATCGAAGCGCTCGGCATAGGTGGCGATGGTGAGCGCCGAAAAGGCCTCGATCAGTTTCTCGCGTTGATCGGCGCTCAACCTCTTCCAGCGACTGCCGGCGGCGAAACGCGCCATGAAGGCGAGGTTGAAGGTCTCCTTGACCGCCGGTGCGAGCTTCTCGTAACGCCCATCGAAGCCCAGGGTCTCGGCATTTTTCATGACGCCGACGAGGATCTCGTGGAAGCGCTCGACCAGGCGGCTGGCGGGCGCCTCGGCGCCTTGGGCGGGGGTCAACGCCATCAGGCCGAGGACCGCCGCGAAACCGAGCATCCGCGCCATTCCGAGGACCCCGCCGATCCAGGGAACGGCCTCGTGACCGACGCCGATGATTGTGTCTGATCGCTTCATAGACGGTTAGATAGGGTCGAATAGCGGCGAATTTAAGATCGGGCGGCGGCCGGTGATGTGACATTTCCCGCCAACACCCGGCGTGAAGGCATTAAATAGGATTCCAGGCCCGGAGCGCAAGTGACGCCGCCGGTCCCGGCGATAAAATTTTTGCGATTTCCCAGGTAATCTGTTGGGCTTCGGCGCTTTACATGATAAACCCGGCGCAACGGTTGAAGGTCGCCGTCGGGCGCTTGGCGCCGCCGGCGCCGACGATCGGTCCGATAGCGCTTAGCGGGAGGCAGCGTGGCGGTTCCCCTGATCCAGCAGATACGTGTTGGCGCCTATGTCGTGAAACAGCGCCTCAAAGGGGTGGACAAGTACCCCCTTGTCCTGATGCTGGAACCCCTGTTCCGGTGCAACCTGGCTTGCCCGGGCTGTGGCAAGATCGATTACCCCGACGCCA
>JADFPK010000218.1 GCA_022562375.1 Pseudomonadota bacterium | reverse complement strand
CGATGATGGAATCCCGCGAAATACTGAACGAGGATCCTGGCCGGGTCGATCCGCGCATGGCGGCGGAAGCCATCTCTTCGTCTTTCTTTCAATGTGTCCTGAAAGGGTTAAAACAATCACCGCGCATCGTGGTTGGTCCGGACCGGATGGCCGCAAGCGGTGTATTGACGGTCCGGGATGTATCGTGTCTGGTCATTCCGGAGGGATGTATCGGACTGCCCACCCTTGCGGCCCTTGAACAGGGGATTCCCGTCATTGCGGTTCGAGAGGGCAGCGGCCTTATGGCTGGCGAACTCAGCACGCTGCCGTGGCGAGACCATCAGCTTTTTACCGCCGAGAATTACTGGGAGGCCGCCGGTATATTGAGCGCGCTCCGGGCAGGGATCGCGCCCGGCTCGGTCAGAAGGCCGTTTAGGGGGCTGGAGGTGAAAACCTGGCGGAAATCGAGCTCGCCGGCTTCAACCATTCGTCGCCAACACCTGTAGCGCCGAGAATACGTTCGCTCGATAAACGGGTGACAATTTACTTCTTTTGCGAGCTCGGGTCCCGTGGGTCCTATTTCACCCGAATCCCGCGGCTCGGCTTCCTGGCGCCGGACATCGTCAAAACGATCCTCCGCGACCGCCATCCGATCGAACTGACCGTGAAGAAGCTTGCGAGCGACACCCGCCTCCCCATCGTCTGGGAGGAGAAGTGCGCCCGGCTGGGGATCGCCTGACCCCGCTGATGAGACCGAAGCCGCCGCCGAAGGTCGTTCGTGGACCCAACGTAGATGTCGCCATTGCTCAATTGAAGAAAATATACGTACCACAATCGTCGCGACGGCCTCCCTACGCTCCTAACGGAGCTTCGGGAGACACCCCTACGCCTAATCGCCTTCGCGCGTCGGTCCACTTCGTGGCCCGCCACCCGAAGCCGAAGGCGTAGGCTGGCGGAGAGAGAGGGATTCGAACCCTCGATACAGCTGTTAACCGTATAACGGTTTAGCAAACCGCCGCCTTCGACCACTCGGCCACCTCTCCAAACATGTCTATTTAATCATCGGGCGCGGATCACGGCGCCAGCCGTTCTAGCCCCGGGCCCGGAAGCTGTCAACGCCGCAGCCTGCCTTGGCGTTAACACCCATAAGTTGGGACTATTGCGGTCCTTTGGCAACCCGCGCCGCCCGACGGGTCAAAGGATCGGTCGGGAAAACCCCGCCCGCCTCAGATGTCGCTCCAGCGCCTGTAGGCCTCTTGCATGTCCTCGAGCGCGCTTTCGACCGCCCTCTCCTCGGCGCTTCCATCCACCACGATCCGGTTGTAGGCGCCCCGGGCCTCGACGAAGGCGACCCACAGATCGGCCGGGACCAGGGCGGTAGCGCGGCGCCGGTCATAGGCGGCGCGCTCCGCCTCGTCGACGTCCGCCAAGATGGAGCGGAGCCTCGAGGCGATCTCGTGGGCGCCGATGGCGTAGGCGTGATCGAAGGCCGCCAGCAGCTTGTCGGTAAGCCTGCGGTCGTATTCCGGCGTCCCCAGATCCTCGATCATCGCCGGCGCTTCAACGTCTGGCTTGGCTTGTGCCATCTCTGCCTCAATCTTTCCTCTGCAACGCCCGCGGCCAAACTAGGCCCGGTTCTTTGATAAATTGTTAAATTCGTCCCTTGCGGATAACGCGCGCCGCCCGCGCCGCCGCCCTGGCGGCGGGCCATATGCCCTCAAGCCCTTGAATTTCCTTACTTTAAGACCGGCGTCTTCGGCGGCGATGGCGTCGTCCCATGCGATCGTCGGGCCTTAGCAAAATTTTAACCCATCGCGCCCGACAATCCCGTCCATCGCAGCGGATCTATGTTCATTCTCTTTAGGGAGGGAAACATGAACTTGTCGCGGAAATCGATCGAAACCTTACTCGACCTGGTCGAGATCAAGCTCAGTTGTTTCCAAGTCCACGATCAGGAGGACACCAGGGAACTGACGGTGCTTGAACGGTGCCGGAACGAGCTCATGGCGATCATCAACCCCAAGGGTTCCGGCGAGGTCTTGGCGTTCCTGCCCGGCGGCAGGGATGCGAGAAACAAGACCAACTGAAGGCAAGGCCGCCCTGCCGACCCTTCTGGTTCCGTCCGCCCGCCGGGCGGGCCGCCAAAACCGTATAACGGTTCGCCAAGCCGCCGCCCTCGACCTCTGACACCAAGCCTGCCCAGAATCGCCGACCGCATGAATGCGCCTGACGGCGATAAGCGTTCAGCGGCGCCGGTATTGCGTCGCCCCGAACATGATCTCGCGCGCCTTCTCGTCCATCGGTGATTTGGCGATGTCGGTCATCACCTTGTTGCCGCGGCGCACCGCCGGGCGCGCCTCGACGGTGTCGAACCAACGCTTGAGATCGGCGAACTCGTTGATGTCCTGCCCCTGGCGTTCGTAGGACTGGAGCCAGGGGTAGGTGGCGATGTCGGCGATGGAGTACTCACCGGCGAGGTATTCGTTCTCGCCGAGCCGCTTGTCGAGGACGTGATAGAGCCGGCCGGCCTCGTTGGTGTAACGCGCGATCGCGTAGTCGATCGGATCGGGCGCATAGGCGCGGAAATGATGGGCCTGGCCCAGCATCGGCCCGACATTGGCCATCTGGAACATCAGCCATTCGATCACCCGGTAGCGCTTCGCCGTCGCCTTGGGCATCAGCTTGCCGGTCTTCTCGGCGAGATACATCAAAATGGCGCCGGATTCGAACAGCGAATAGGGCGCGCCATCGGGGCCATGGTGATCGACGATGGCGGGGATCCGGTTGTTGGGGCTGATCTTGAGGAACTCCGGCTCGAACTGATCGCCCTTGCGGATGTCGATGGGATGGACGGTGTACTCCAGCCCCACCTCCTCCAGCATGATGTGGATCTTGCGCCCGTTGGGCGTCGGCCAGGTGTAGAGATCGATCATCCGTTTTTCCCTCAGCCACTGAGCTTCTTGCCCAGAATCTCGTTCACCGTCCGGGGGTTGGCCTTGCCCCCGGTCGCCTTCATGACCTGGCCGACGAACCAGCCGATGACCTTCTCGTTGCCGCCCTTGAACTCGGCCACCTGGCCGGGATTGGCGGCGATGATCTTGTCGATCTCGGCGGCGATGGCGGCTGAGTCGCTGATCTGCTCGAGCCCCTTCTCGGCGACGATGGCGGCGGCGTCCTTGCCGGTCCGCCACATGGTCTCGAACACCTCCTTGGCGATGCGTCTCGATATGGTGCCGTCATCGATCAGGTCGATCAGCGCGCCGAGGGCGGCGGCGGTTACCGGCGCGTCATTGATGCCGAGACCGGCCTTATTGAGCGCCGCGAACAGATCGCCGGTGACCCAGTTGGCGCACGCCTTGGCGTCCCTCCCCCCGGCCACGGCCTCGAAATATTCCGCCGTCTCCCGTTCCGCCACCAGGACGCCGGCGTCATAGGCGTCGAGATCGAAGTCCGCCATGAACCGCGCCTTCTTGGCCTCGGGAAGCTCGGGCAGCGACGG
>JADFPK010000217.1 GCA_022562375.1 Pseudomonadota bacterium | reverse complement strand
GGCCGGCCGGCGATCTGGGATTTCCGCCCCGCGTTTCGCAACCGCCCGGCCGTCGGCTATATGTGCGCCTACGGCGTCCATGCCTGGGAACTTTTCGGCTTCCGCAACTGGGTGGTGGCCTTCCTGATGTTCTCGGCCACCCTGCAGCCCGGCGGCGAGTTGCCCATCGCCCCGCACATCGTCGCCACCCTGGCCTTGCTGGTCGGCCTGCCGGCGAGCGTGCTTGGCAACGAGGGCTCGCTGCGCTGGGGCCGACGCCGCGCCATCCACATCTACATGATCTCGGCCGGTGTGCTGGGCTGCGTCATCGGTTTCACCGCCGGCCTCCCGTTCCTGGTCGTCGCGGCGCTCTGCCTGATTTATGGTTTCGGCGTGATGACCGAGAGCGGCTCGATCACCTCCGGGCTGGTGGCGGCGGCGCGCGAGGGGCAACAGGGCATGACCATGGCGGTGCATTCGTTCTTCGGCTACTCCATGGGGTTCCTGGCGCCGCTGGCCTTCGGGGTCATCCTTGACGCCGCCGGCGGCGGATTGGCGGCCTGGGGTTTCGCCTTCGCGGCGATGGGGCTGGTGGCGATGACGGGGCCGGTGTTGTTGCGTCATTTCGGCTCGGCGGCGGAAGATCGATGAACAAGTTTGGCGCCGGTCGGTCCCTTCGCCGGGTCGAGGATGCGCGGCTGCTGACCGGAGGCGGCCGGTTCACCGACGACATCAACCTCCCGCGCCAGCTTTACGGCGTGGTCGTGCGCTCGCCGCTCGCCCATGCGATCATAAAGTCGATGGCGACCGACGCCGCCGGTGCCGCGCCGGGCGTCGGCGCCATTCTCACCGGGCCTGAGCTCGAGGCCGAGGGCGCCAATTCGCTGCCCTGCGATGTCGAGCTCGAATGCCGCGACGGCAAGCTCAACAAGACGCCGCAACACACCATCCTTTGTACCGACAAGGTGCGCTTCGTCGGCGACAAGGTGGCGTTCGTGGTCGCCGAGACCTTGGCCCAGGCCAAGGACGCGGCGGAGTTGATCGAGGTCGAATACCAGCCCCTCTCCGCCGTCACCGACACCCGGACCGCCGCCGATCCGGGCATGCCCCAACTCCATGACGATGTCCCGGACAACCTCGTCTTCGACTGGGAGCTCGGTGACGAGGCGGCCGTCGAGGCGGCGTTCGCGGCCGCCGCGCACGTCACGCGGATCGAGCTCATCAACAACAGGGTGGTGGTCAACGCCATGGAGCCGCGGGGCGTCGTCGCCGACTTCGACGCCGATAGTGGCAGGCTGACGCTTTATACCGGCACCCAGGGCGGCTGGTCGCTGAAACGGGTGCTGGCCGAGAACGTGCTCAAGGTGGACCCGGAGAAGGTCCGAATCATCACCCCGGATGTCGGCGGCGGCTTCGGCATGAAGGCCTATATCTATCCGGAGTACGCCATGGCGGCCTGGATGTCGCGCTCCCTCGGCCGCCCGGTGAAGTGGACCGGCGAGCGCTCCGATTCCTTCGTCTCCGACACCATGGGCCGGGACCATGTCACCGAAGCGGCGCTGGCCTTCGATCAAGACCGGCGGATCATCGGCATGCGGGTGGCGACGACGGCGAATATGGGCGCCTATCTCTCCTTCTACGCGCCGATCATACCGACCGGCGCCGCCGTCAAGGTCCTGCCCGGAATCTACGACGTCAAATGCCTGCATTACCGGGTCAAGGGGGTGCTCACCAACACGGTGCCGGTCGACGCCTATCGCGGCGCCGGCAGGCCGGAATCGATCTATCTGCTCGAGCGCCTGATCGACCAGGCGGCGCGCGAGTTCGGCGAGGACCCGCCCGAATTGCGCCGCCGATGCATGATCCCGCCCGACGCCATGCCGTTCGAGACCGCGGCGGAGGAAGTCTATGACAGCGGCGAGTTCGCCCGTGTCATGGACGAAGCCATGAATAAGGCCGATTGGCCGGGCTTCCCGGCGCGCCGGGCGGAAGCGCGGAGCCGGGGCAAGCGGCTCGGCATCGGCATGTGCTATTACATCGAATCGACCATGGGCGAGCCCGAGGAATGCGCCTCGGTCCGCTTCGAGGACGACGGCATGGTCAGCATCGGGGTCGGCACCCAGACCAACGGCCAGGGCCACGAGACGGCCTATGTCCAGATGCTGAACGCCAGGCTCGGCGTGCCGATCGATCGCATCCGGGTGATCCAGGGCGACACCGATCGGATCGCCACGGGCGGCGGCACCGGCGGGTCGCGCTCGCTCACCTCGCAAGGCTGGGCGATCAACGATGCCGCGGATGAAGTGATCGAGCGCGGCATTCGCTACGCTTCCCGGGCGCTCGAGGCGGCGCCGGCCGATATCGCCTTCGATCGGGGGCGCTTCACCATCATCGGCACCGACCGTTCCATCTCCCTCCTCGATCTGGCGGCGCGCGCCCGGACCATGGAGCCGCCCGAGGGTTATGAGGGCGGGTTGGACGCCGCCGTCAGGATCGAGATCGAGGCCTGGACCTTCCCTAACGGCTGCCACATCGCCGAGGTCGAGATCGACGCCGACACCGGGCTCACCCGCATAAATCGCTATACCGTGGTCGATGATTTCGGCGTCCTGCTCAACCCCATGCTGGTCGAGGGCCAGGTCCATGGCGGCGTCGTCCAGGGGATCGGCCAGGCGCTCTATGAACGGACGGTCTATGACGATGACGGACAGCTCATCACCGGCTCATACCTCGATTACTGCCTGCCGAGGGCCGACACCAGCCCGGCGATCGACTTCTCGACCATCGAGGTGCCGTGCAAGAACAATCCCATGGGCGTCAAGGGCTGCGGCGAAGCCGGCGCCGTCGGATCGCCGGGCGCCGTGATCAACGCCATCCTCGACGCCCTTGCCGATCTCAATGTGACCCATATCGACATGCCGGCGACGCCGGACAAGATATGGGCGTTGCTGCAGGGGCGCTGAGTGATACCAAAGGTCCTCGATGGCGTAGCGCGTAATTAAGTAATTAAGGGGACACCATACTTAATTCCAGCATAATTAAGTATGGTGTCCCCTTAATTAGATGGCGCGCTTGAGGGCGCGGCGGCGCTATTTCATCAGTTCCCAGGCGCCGTCGGGCTGGCGGCAGGCGGTGCCGTAGACCGTCTCGGTCCTGCCGCCGATCACCGCCTCGGTGATGTATTCGCGGCAGTACCGCCCGGCGCGGTCATTGTAGCTCTTGACCGGCGTCACCGTGTACTGGGCGTTGGCGTCGGGGTTTTGCCAGGCGACTTGCTTTTGGTCGGGCGCGGCGTCGAGCGCCTTGCGCACGCACTCGTTATCCGCCGTGTCCATCGACTGGGCGATCGAGGCGCCGGCCAGCGCGCCCAAGAGGGTGCCGGCCGCCGTCGCCGCCAGCTTGCCCTTCCCCTTGCCGACCTTGGATCCCAGCAGGCCGCCGACGATGGCGCCGAGCGCGCCGCCAACGAGTTGCGAATTGCTGAAGCCGCGGTTGCAGGTGCCGATG
>JADFPK010000024.1 GCA_022562375.1 Pseudomonadota bacterium | reverse complement strand
AGGTGAAGTCCACGCGCCCGGTGAGGAAGCTCGACAGCGCGCTCTGGTGGATGGCGAACAGGGTGCAGCCGTCCGGCTTGGCCTTGCGCGCCACCTTGGCCCCCTTGTTGCCGCCCTGGCCGCCGATGTTGACCATCTGAAGCTGCGGGCTGATGCCGGTCTTGTTAACGCTCTCGGTGATCAGGCCGAAGATCACCCCGGTGCCGCCGCCCGCGCCCCACGGTACGATCAGCTTGGCGGTGCGGCATGGAAAATCGGGCGCCGCCGAGGCCGGACCGGACGGCGCGAGGGCCATGACGACGGCAACGCCGGTCGCGGCCAAAACGGAGCGGGTAAGGATTTTATGCATGGTGCATCTCCCTGATTGGAATGATTTCAATTCGGGGGGCACAACCACGCGAACACCCGCCGCCGTGGCGGGCCTTGGGGTCCGGTGCTTGCTCTCCCCGTTAATTATTGTCGTGGCGCCAGTCTAGCCCAATCGGCGTCCCTTTGCCAACCCCGCCGTCGGGCCCTTTTCCGGACCCCAGGCCGGCGAAACCGGGGCATCGCGCCATGGGCGAGCGGATGCCATGGCTTCGGGCCGCCAAAGCGGAGACGCCGCGGCGAGCGGCCGCGGCGGTCGGAAAATCAGTGGGGATTTCGAAGCTCAGGTGATTTAGGCGAGCGCCGGCACCGTCCGGCCGAACCGCCCGGACCCGTGGTTCCTGAGCCTTGCGAAGTCATAGACGGGATGATGCGCCCTGGCATCGCGGAGCTCCAGCCGGCAATGCTTGACGATGGCGACCTCGCGGTCATCTTCGCAGCCGGAGACCAGCATATAGGAGAGCTTGGTGTCCACCATATCGATCAGGATATCGAGTTGCTTGGCCGAAAGGATCATGTCCCCCTCCAAATCGAGACCGGGCGTTGGCATTGATCGGAGCCGGCATGATGAACGAAAATAGTTAACGAATTCTTAGAATGACGCGCCAACGGCCCGGCCGCCTTGCGGCGGGCCAAAGAAACATCCCGGATAACGGCGCGTCAGAACTGCTGGCTCAGCACCGAAAGGACGCTACGCGACTCCTCGTATTCCTGCCGCCGGCGGCGGAGCTTGTCGTAGCTGAGGTCGGCGTTCGCGCTGTCCGCCCCCTTGTTGAGCTCGAGCGCGGCTATCTCCAGGGCCAGCCCCACATAGGCGCCGTGCCGGTTCCTCGTCCAGGTCCGAAGCATGTCACGTTGTTCTTCGGAGGGGCCTTCATCCGCCGGTCCTTTCGGCATGCCAAAATCGCCATCGGTCGTCATCGTCCAGCAACCTTCATCCGGCAACGCCGCGGATCGGCGCGCCGCCCTTGCGGGATCAAGACCAATTTTCGTCCAAATGAACGCCCGCGTCCAGTTGGCAGCGCTAGCGCGTTTTCCGACGAAGCGGAGTTTCGGCAAGCCGCGTATACCGACGTCCGCATCGAAAAGACCGCCGGCAAGCGGTTGGGCGGCCCGCGCCGCTTCATCGAGACCGATCGAGGCCGAGGTGATGTATAGCGTCTCGGACCCAATGCCGCCGAAGACGAAACTCGTCACCTGGGAGACGGGCGGCTCGAGGATGCGCGCCATGGCGCCATCGGGGGCGAAGCGGGTGATGCGCCAGCCACCCCAATGGGCGATCCAGAGGAACCCATCGGCGTCCGTCGTCATCCCGTCGGGGTAGCCGTCGGCCTTGGCGAAGCGCGCGAACTGGTGTAGAAACTCGGGCTTACGGTAGGCCAAGAAAAAGCCCCGCCGGAGCGGGGCGAGTCAGAATGAAAGTGAACGCGCGTCAAGCTCGGCCTGAACCTGTGGCTTACTTCTCTTTAGTCACGGAGTATTCCAGCCTTCCCAAGCCGGTAATCTCGAGCCGAACCTGGTCGCCAGGCTTCAGATACACGGGTGGCTTGCGTTTGTGTCCCACGCCTCCGGGCGTTCCGGTGGAGAGCACGTCACCCGGCTCCAGGGTCCAGATGCCCGACATGTACGAGACCACGTCCCAGATCTTGTAGACCTGCAGACTGGTATTGGAGTCCTGGCGCAGCTCCCCATTCACCCACAGCTTCATGGCGAGGTTGTGGGGATCGGGGATCTCATCCTTGGTCACGAGATACGGTCCCATGACCTTGAAGGTGTCGACGGTCTTGCCGACGAGGTATTGTTTCGTCCTGAACTGCCAGACCCGCTCCGTGCCATCATTGAAGTTAACGTAGCCGGCGATGTAGTCCATGGCCTTCTCGGGCGGCACGTTCTTGCCCCGCTTGCCGATGACGACGCCGAACTCTAACTCGTAGTCGGGCTTCGTTGCCGTCTTGGGGATCACGACAGGCCCGCCGGGCCCATTCATCGCACTGCCATAGGCGCTGAAGAGCATGGGAGTGTCGGGGACCTTTTCCAGCATCTCCGCCGCGTGTTTCCGAAAGTTGAAGCCCATCAGGGTGATCTTGGACGGTCTCGGGATCGGCGCCTTAAGACTCACGGCCTTCAGATCCTTGAGAATCCCCGCGGCACGCATCTTCGCCGCCGGTTGCTTCTGGGCGAAGGCCACCGCCTTCTTGGCCGCCGCCATGGATCTTTCCTCCCCCTGGAGGAGCTCCCGCATGTCTGGCGGGACGATGGCATTGGCCATGACTTGAGGCCGCGGATCTCCCTGGCCCTCTAGCAGGGCGCGATACGCCCGGTTGAGGTCGATGACAGTGCCGCCGACCACGGCCCCGATCCGCGTATCTCCCTCAAAGCTGTAGGTCACGAGCTTTAGCGCCTCGGCCTTTGACAACGAAAATGCCGCGGTAAGCAGGAGTACCGCCAAAAATGTCACAATCCTGTTGATCATTGCTTTCTCCCCTTGCAGTTTGCCCCAAACTGCTTCTGAAGTGCTTGGCTTTCTAGCCCAAGGCTGGGGCCAGCCGTATGCACATATTTTTTTTGATTCTACTGCGGGTCGAGAGAGAGAGTCAATTGAATCAGAGGCCGGGTGTGAAGGACGCCACAGGACAACACATCGGTGTTAGTGACCGGCCAGCCTCGGGCATTCTCTCGTCTGGTGGAACCGACCAAGTCGAGCCGACATGCGCGAAAAGAAAAGTCTCGCGCCAGGCGGGGCCTTCAAGTGGGAGCCAAACATGAGGCGCCAGTCGGGTGGGCTGTTCATTGGGGAGGCATCACCACCCCCGGGCGGGGCGGACCCGGGGTGTTCGGTTGGCCTTCGGCTACGGGGCCTGGTTCTTTTTCAGATCCAGGATCAGTTCCTCGACCACCGTCGCGAGCAAATCGCGCGGCCGATCGGCGCAATATTTGTCGATCCAGGCGAACATCCCCTTGGCGTTGGTGCCGTCGGCCACGTTCCGGCCCTTGTGGACCCAGTTGTTGTAAGCCGATACGTAGCCGAGAAGCCATTGCTGGAGTTGCCAGGCCCGCGGCTCACCTTTCTCGCGTTCCTCCAGCCAACTCTCGCAGGTCTTGTTGCCGGCGCCGAAAGTCGTGTAGCGCCCTTCTTCGTCGGCGGCGCCGGCGGCGGCGCTGATCGACAGGCCGACGATGAGGGCGAACAGGGCGCGTCGCAACGGGTTCCACATATCTACACCATTTCCATGAATGCCGGCCCAGCCGAAGCCGGCGGCGGCGGTTCGTTCTTACCCGTCTGCAATCCGATCCAAATTCAGGCCAACGTCCGAACGGCCCTCTGGAAAGGTCACCACCGAGTCGCGGTCAATTCTTCTTCGCCGGCGCCGGATCCTTACAGGTACGCGACATCGCGATGAGAAGCGTCTCCGCGGCCAGGTCGTCCCATTGCCCTGGATTGTCCTCCAGCCATTTCAAGTAAACCGCGGATATCTTGTCGGCGGCCATCAGCCCCATGCACTGTTTGATCCGCAACGCCGAAGCGTCCAGCTTTCTGGAAGGCACCGCGTCACGCGTGCTCGGGCTAAGCGCGTACATCGCCAAGAGGTCCGTCGCCCCCATGATATAACCGCGCTGATCGGCCTCCGACAGGCTCCGGAAGATCTTCCCGGTAACGAATATCGACACGCCTTTCTCCTGCCCGGCGGACGGCGATGGCGCGCCGAGAAGGCATATGAGGACCGCGGCAACGGCTCCAATCCTATTCGTCAAAACCATGTCTACATTCCTTACATAATCCACCGAACCATCCGACCCGTCCGCGCCCTTGCGGTTCCATCAGATGTCATCCAACCCCCTCGCCCCATCGAGGGCATAGGCTGGCGGAGACAGGCCGGCTCGGAGACGGCGACACGGCGCCGACAGATACGCCCGCGGCAGAAGATCGGCCGCCGGCTCAAACACAAGGTGATTTTTTACAGCGCTCACCACTAAGGAGGTTACTTTCCCGGTTGTTCCCCGGTTCTCCCACGGCATTACTATTTCATTGCCGTTGGCCGCGTCAAGCGCATAGGAAGCCTGCTAGGGGCCAAGGAAGGCATCAATCAGGTCGCGGGCGCGCTTTTCCCGCCGCCGCTTTCGAGGGATGACACGCGCTCTTCCAGGCCCGCGAGCCGGGAGGCAAAATCGCTGAACCGCCCGAGGAGACGGGGCAAACGCGCGACGGACGCCATTTCGCGCAAGACCTTCGCCATCGGACGTGACGGAAAGCCCCAAATGGTTTCACCGGCCTGAACGTCCTTGGTCACGGCGCTGGCGGCGCCGATGCGCGCATCTTCACCGATGCTTATATGGTCCGCGACGCCGGCCTGGCCGCCGAGCATCGCCCTATCGCCGACCCTGACATTGCCGGAAAGCCCGACCTGGCCGATGATGATCACGTCCTCGCCGATTTCGCAGTTGTGGCCGATCTGCACCTGGTTGTCGATCTTGGTGCCGCGCCTGACGCGGGTCACGGCAAGGGTCGCGCGGTCGACGCAGGAATTGCAGCCGATTTCGACATCGTCTTCGATTTCGACCGTGCCCATCTGGGGTATCCTCAGGTGATGGCCGTCGGCCCAAACATAGCCGAAGCCATCGCCGCCGATGACGGCGCAGCCGTGGACCCGCACCCGATCGCCGAGCCTGACGCCTCGCATCAAGGCGGCGTTGGGACCGATCCGGCAGTCCTCGCCAATCGAAACGCCCCGGCCGATATGGGCGCCGGCGCTGACCACGGACCCGCGCCCGATCCGCGTGCCCTCGCCGATGACCGCACAGGCGCCGATAGACACCCCTTCGCCCAATTCGGCGCCGGCGGCGACCACGGCGCTCGGATGGACGCCTGCCGGGTGGTCCTCTTCTTGGTAAAACAGCAACATCACCCGGACGAAGGCGGTGCGCGGTTCACGGATGCGCAGAAGGTTCCTGCCCGGCAGATCCGGGAAATCTTCGCCGACCACTATGGCCCCGGCGGCGGAGGCGTGGACTCGGTCGACATAGCGCGCCTTCGCGGCGAAGGTGATGTCCCCTTCCGCCGCTTCCCCGAGCCCGTTGACGCCCGTCATCACCGCGCCCGGATCGCCCCTGATCTCACCGCCGATCCTTTGCCGTATGGTGCCCAAACTCAATTCCATCTCCACCTCCTAGGTTCGCCACGGCCCTGCCGGTTATCCGGGAGATCGATGACAGCCCATCAAATCTCTAGAGCACACTCCGGCCAGATGGAATCGTTTGACCGGGATGATTTCGCGCCGGGATCCGGACCTTGCTTTCATCGGCGGGGGACAGACGCCCGAGGCCGTGACCCTAAGCGGAATCTCGGGGCCCCGTGGCCTGGGAATCTCGCCTTCGATGAAGCTCGAGCGGCCGGCCGTATTCGACCACCTGGTAGCACTTCATGACGCCTCCGGGTTCCTGTTCCGCAACCGGGCGACGAGATCGCCGTGGAATGCGAAGTACCCGGAGGCGACGGCGCGGAGCCTGTCCCTGAGCTCGGCGTTCAACTTCGCCAGAGCGAAAAAGGGCACGGCGGGAAACAGATGGTGCGCGGTGTGATACGGCATATTCCAGGCCACTATGCGGACGATGAAGTTGCTCTGCGTCGTCCGCGTACTCTCCAGCATGTTGTCCGTCTTCGGGCAGCCGGTATGCTCGGCCATGAGGAAAAGACGGAGGAACGGCTGGCCGAGCAGCGCCGGCCCGATCCAATAAGTGACCAGCGCCAGGGATTCGAAATACCAGGACACCCCGGCGGCGATAACGTAACCGGCCCAAAGAACCCGGGCTTCCGCCACGACGCGGTGGCGGGCGTTGGTCGGGATGAAGAACTCATCGGTGCGCCCGGTCACCGCGTGGCCGAGCGTCGTCGCCAGACGCCCGCCCCAATAGGGCAGGCCCGAGACATGCCAAAGATATCCGATCAACCCTTCCGGCTTGGCGATGAGGAGTTCGGGATCATAGTCCACGTCCTGTGTCGAACGATGATGGGTGAAATGGAAGAGGCGGAAATAATGGGGCGGCAAAACCACGACAAACGCCGCCAACCACGCCACGGTTACGTTGACCCCGCGATTCTTGAACGCCGTGCCGTGAATCGATTCATGCAACGGCGCGAACAGGAAGACCAGGACGATTCCATAGGGGACCATCGAAGGGATCAGCCACGGCGTGCCGACGGCGGCAAAGACGGCCACCCCGGTGGCGATGAGCAGGACCAGGTGGAGTATGAGTTGCAGGCTTCCGCGCAGGTCCGACCGCTCCAGGAGCTTCTCGAGCCGTTCGGAATCGATGAGGTCGCGGCGGGGAGTGAAATCTTCCATCAGCAGGGGTTTATGCCATTTCACGGCGCCGGTTTCCAGCCCCGGTGTGCGAAAATGTGCCGAAGGGCGCCGCCCGCATCCGATCGGGTCCCGGCGGCGGCGCCCGGCCAGCCAGCGGTTGCGGCTCCGATCACCTGGCGCGGCGACTTGCTATTTTAACCGAATATTATCCCTCGCCGGCGCCGAAATCGCGATGCAACGTGGGAGATTTGATCTGGTCAGTGATCGCCATTCTTGCTACCGTTCTGTGCATCCGGATGGGGCCATCTCAAAAATCTCGGATAAGGGGAGTCTTCCCTTAGTTAGTATGTGTATGCTTGGGGTTTCGATGCGAGCGGTTGGCGGAGAGCCATCGCGCTTCGGGGTGTGTCCGGCACCGGTTGCTCGAACCAGAAACGGACGACAGAATTGGGAGGAAAGAATGCTAAATAAATCGTTGTTTTCGCTCGTCATTGCGGGGCTTGGCCTTGCCATCATCGTATTGAGTGCGCCGCCGGCTATCGCAAAAAGCCATGAAGCGATGGCGCGGGCCGCGGCTGAATCGCGGTTCAAGGTCTGGGCGCATGATCCGGTCGTGATCAGCGCCATCAAGGAGCAGAACGCAAAACATGCGAATCTTTCAATGGCCGATATCGACAAAATGGACAAGGTGTGGAGGGCCCAGAAGAAGTCCGGCGACCGGCCCCTTATCGAAGCGAAGATGAGCAACACCCTCGCCAAGTTCCTCAAGGCCGTCAAATCGAAGAGCGGCGGTCTGATCACCGAAGCCTTCGTCATGGACAACAAGGGCCTGAACGTGGGTCAGACGGATCCCACCGGCGACTACATGCAGGGCGACGAAGCTAAGTGGCAGAAGACCTACGGCGTCGGCGTCGGCGCCGTCCACATCGGCGGGATCGAGGTCGAGGACGGCCTTCCGATTACGCAGGTGAGCGTCGCCATCACCGATCCTGGCACCCTCAAGGTTATCGGGGCCGTGACCGTCGGCGTGAACGCCAACAAGCTTAAGTAACCGGTCGCTCTCAGGGATGATTTTGCGCCATCGCCGGTCCTGCTCGGGCCGCGGCGCTGGCCCTTCAGTGGTTGGAAGCCTTAAATTCAGTGGTATCGGTTCGTCGACAAAGGAGGTGAAAAAAGATGTGCGGGGTCGAATCAGTAAAATCGGAGGTCAAAGGAAAAGAGGAGCTCAGGGTGCTACAGACGCACGAGCTCAGGGTGCTTAAGGAGCAGGAGCGGGATGCGGGGAAGAAGGGCTCCGCTGAAAGCGGCGGCGATTGCTGCGAGCCTTGGTGCAGCCCCATAACATGCGGCCCATAGAGCCGGGAAAGGCGACGGACCGCGAAAGGAATCGCGCTTTCCCCCATTGAGCCCATCTTTGGCGCACTGCCCATCTTTGGCGCACTGACTGTCTTCATACTTATCGGACGCTTGGCGCACGGCGATACCATCAACATCGCGGCCCGGCTGGAAGGCGCCAACAAGCATCTGGGAACGCTAATCTGCATCAGCGGCGCGACGGTCGAGCAGTGCGGCGATCGGGACTTTCGGCCGGTCGGCGGTCTCGTGTTGAAGGGCAAGACCGCAAGCGTCGAGGTATTCGAGCCGATCGCGGAAGAGGTCGCCGGCGCTCCCAGGACCGCCGAATATTCGCGGGCGTTCGAGCTGCTGAAAAGCGGCAGTACGGAAGCACGCGCCGCGTTTTCCGGCCTCGCCGAGAAATACCCCGATGACGGTCTTATCCGCTTCCATGCCAAGCGTCTCACGGCGGGCGAAACCACCAGCCTCATCGTCATGGAGGAAAAGTGAAACTATGTCATAGCCGTTCATCAACGGCCCGGCGTGGCGCCGATGAAGGGGTTGGCACGGCGGACTCAAGCACTCATCTTATCTTCAAGGGTGCGGGGTACGATGCCCAATGATGCCGGAATTCCATGGAGGCTTCCATGCCGAACGCAATACGACCGAGTGCAATCTTGCTGTTGGCCTTTGTCTGGATCGCATCCCCCGCCGATGCCGAGGCGCCGCGCTACGGCCCTCATCCAGGCGCCGGCAACGAACAGGTGCAGAAACTGGTGGACGAGCTCCGCGCCTTGACCGAGGAGGCCGACCGCAATCGCGCGGCGGATCCGCGTTTCCTGCGCGATCTCAGGGGGCTGGCCAGGCGCTACGACTATCCCTGGCGTGTCCGCCTCATCAGCGATGACTTCCGCGACGGCGATTACACCGCCAACCCGGCCTGGACGGCGGCGGCGGGCCAGTTCACCGTCGCCTGGGGCGGCGGCCTCGCCACCGAAGTGCGCCCGCGAACGGTCACCGCGCCCATGCCCGCCCGGGAACCGCGGCGAAGGCGGGAATTGAGCGGCGAGGACGTGGCGATCGCCCTGTTCGGCGAAATCTTCCGGGACCGCTCCGGTGAGTCCCGGCAAAGCCGCCGGCCCGCGCCGCCGCCAGAGCCCCAAAAAGTGCTGGATCCGGCGGAAATCTTCCTGCCCCGGCCGATCACCAACGCCTTCGCCATCCGCGCCGTCATCACCGGGCGGCCGGGCGATGACTTGGCCGGCCGGGGCGGCCTGGAGATCGGCGTCTATCGCGGGGCGGAGCGGAACGCCGGGTACCGCCTCGCCTACACGCCGGGCAAGGGACTGGCGCTTCTTGGCGTCAACCAATGGGGATCGTCGGTGATCGACGCCACGCGCACCGACATCGCGCTTCTCGACGGCAAGGACCACGTCATCGAGTGGACGCGCACCGATGACGGTCACATGGTCGTCCGCCTCGACGGCGCCGAGATCCTCGCCCGCACCGACAGGGGCTGGCGCGATCCGTTCGACGGCTTTCACCTGATCAATCGCGGCGGCGATTATCTGTTGCGCTCGCTCACCGTCGACGGCACGAAATAGCGCCCGGGCGCTTGGCACATTTATGGCGTGCCGGCGTGCCGATTAATCGGGTAGTCGCCCACTTCGCCGACAAAGGGCTGTGCGAGCATCCGGTCGAGCCATAGATCGCGCGGGGTGCGGAACTGCTCGATGCCGATCGTCATGTCTTCGTGCCCCGCCGCGGGCTGAGCGCGGTAGGTTCCCAACAATCGGTCCCACCAGGGCAGGTTGAACCCAAAGTTGCTGTTGGTTTCGCGCGGTGTGACCGAGTGATGCACCCGGTGCATGTCCGGAGTGACGACGAACCACCGGAGGACTCGGTCCAGCTTTGGCGCCATGCGGACGTTGCCGTGGTTGAACATCGAGGTGGCGTTCAGGATCACCTCGAAAATCAGCACGCCAAGCGCCGGCGCGCCGAGTGCCGCCACGACCGCCAGCTTGATCCCCAGCGACAGGAGGATTTCGATCGGGTGGAACCGGGCTCCGGTGGTTACGTCGAAGTCCAGATCGGCATGGTGCATCCGGTGCAATCGCCACAGCGCCGGGACGGCGTGAAACATGACATGCTGCCCATAGATCGCCAGATCGAGCAGCAATACGGACAGGGCGGCGGCGGCCCAGTAAGGCGCGCCAAGATTATTCAACAAGCCCCAGTCTCGTTGCTCCCCGATCAGCGCCAGGCCCACGGCGGCGCCCGGGAAAATGATGCGCAGAAGGAGTGTATTGAGGGCCACGAGTGCTAGATTACTCGGCCAACGGAGCCATCGGGACATCGCCCGCGTCCGCCGCGGCGCGAGAGATTCCCACAAGACCATGAGAAAGAATATGCCGAGGAAGAACCCCAGCCGGATAGCCGGTTCGTTGGAGAAAATGGTTTCCGTCACATTCCAGGCCTTTCCATCGACCCAGGCCTTTCCATCGACCCGGGCCTTTCCATCGACAAGGTAATATCACGAGTTTTGTGGCAGCGGGAAAGGGGTGCTGACTCCCTGGTCGTGGTTTTGATGGGTGAAGATGGCGAACAGCATCCTTTCGATGGAGGTATTCACCGCCGAGGTTCTTCTTGAAGTGCGCGACGGTCCGCTTCCAGGCAAGCCAGGCGGCGGCGTGGCGCGCCGGGCGGGCATCGTTGTTGAAGGCATGCCGGGCGCCGCTTTTCCGGGCAACAGGAATTCGAATTAGCGACGGGGCGGGTCCGAAACCGGCCGGGAGGGTCGAGACGGCCGAAGGCCTACCGCACCAGGCGCTCCGGCCCCCGGCCCCGGTAGGCATCGATGAAGGCGGCGGCGGCGGCGGCGTCGAAGCGCTTGAGCCTCAGCGTCTTGTTCCAGGCGGTAAGAACGATGGTCTCGCCCATTCCGGACATCGGCGTGACGACGATTCCCGACCATTGGGCGCCATAGAGCCCGGCCCATTCCTCGAGGCTATCGAGGACGCCGGTGGCCGGCTTGTCATAATAGATGACGATGTTGCCGTGCTCGACCGCGTGGACGAGACGCTTCGGCGACTGGGGAACGTCGTAGAATCCGGCGCCGGTCCAAACCCGATCGTGCGGCCCCGAGGTCGGAAACCTGTCGGCATAGCTGTAGGCCTGCCCCAGTGAAAGGTGCCCGCCACCGGCGCTGATCCCGATTTTGACCCGGGAAAGGGCGCCCTTGCCCTGCTCCGCCAATGCCATGAAGTCCCCCTCGGCGCTGAACGAGCGCCACCACATGAAACCGCCGCCGGCGATGAGGACCACGAGCACGGCTATGGTGATGACACGCCCGCGCGAACCGCGCGGCCGCTGCCCGGCGCCACCCCAGGGGATGTCGTGGGGCTTGGCGCGCTTCGATCGCTTTCGTTTCCTTGATTTCGGCACCTCTGGTCCTCAGTACTTACTTCCGAACCGTCCACCCAGGAGGCGGCATCCCATCTCAATGGCGTTAGACTTCAACGCGAATACCAAAAAACGCCTACACTGTTGCCGGTACCCGGTGTCGTCCATCCGTGGCGGCCGTTCATGTTCCCGAAAGGGAGAATTCGTAAGGGAGAGAAGAGGTGGAAAAATTCCAGCAGGCCATCGCTTATCTCGACCAGTTGGCACGGAACGTGGACTGGTACACCGTGCTCGCCATGCTCGCCGGGGCGACTGTCATCGTCCTTGCCGCTTACGGCATCGTCCTACTCACGAGAATTCACCGTCGCCTGGATGAAGTCAACCTCGGTCTCAGCGAGGTCATCGGCGAACTCGGCGGCGTCCGAATGGGCATCAACGGCATCAAGAACGAATTAGGCGACGAAAGGTTACTTGCCCTTCTGCGTGAACTTCAGGCGCTGAGGGTGGATCTGGCCTCGGCCCGGCGGGGAAGCCCGCCTCGGTAGGCAAACTTTCCTGGTGAAGCGCGGCTCCGGATCAACCCGGCCCGGATCAACCCGGCCGATCAACCCGGCAGTGACGAGCGCAGCGGATAACCGGCGCCGCCGCCGGCGGCAACGACGCGGGATTTGGGGAAGCGAATGGTGACTTCGGTGCCGACGTCGATGACGCTGGCCAGTTCGATTCCGCCGCCATGGAGTTCGACCAGGGCCTTGGTCAGCGGCAATCCCAGTCCCGTGCCCTGATATTTGCGGCTTAGACTGCCGTCGACCTGGCCGAACGGCGCCATGGCCGTCGACAGGTGCTTGCTGGCGATACCGATGCCGGTGTCGCGGATCATGAAGACAAAACCGCCGTCTTTCTCGACGTAAGCTTCCAGCGTGACCGCGCCGCCCGCCGGGGTGAACTTGATGGCGTTGGACAGGATGTTGAGCAATATCTGCTTGAGCTTCCGCTCGTCGGCCATGAGCATCGGTACATCCTCGGGCAGCGATGTCTGGATCTCGATCCGGCCGGCTTCCGCCCGCGACCGCAGGATCATCATGCAGGCGTCGACCACCTTCACGACATCGACCTTTTCCTCGTAAAGCTCGAGCTTGCCGACCTCTATCCTTGACAGATCGAGGATGTCCTCGATGAGATCCAACAGATGACGGCCGGATTCGGTGATGTCTTTTGCGTACTCCGTGTATTTGGGATGGCCGAGGGGACCGAACATGGCCTCGTTCATCAGTTCGGAAAGCCCGATGACCGCGTTGAGCGGCGTGCGCAGTTCATGGGTGACGTTGGCGAGGAATTCGGTCTTGGCGCGGTTGGCAATTTCCGCCTCTTCCTTGGCGGCGCGCAGCGCCTCTTCCGCCCGCTTGCGCTCGGTGATGTTCGAATAAGTGGTCACACTACCGCCGTCCGGCATCGGTTCGCGGTTCACCGCGATCACCCCCCCGTTGGGCAAGGTGCATTCTTGCCTGAGGGTCTCGCCGCTCCGTTTTACCGTCACCCGTTCCCTGACGTGGCGCTCGACGTCGCCGGGACCGTAATCGCCCCGCTCGGCCCTGAATCGAGCGACTTCCTCGAAAGACATACCGATGTGAAGGAAGCCGGGCGGATAGCCGCGGAGATCGACATATCTTTGGTTGAAGGCAACGAGTTTGAGCTCGGCGTCATAGACGCTGATGCCCTGGGACATGTTCTCCAGCGTCGTCTCCAGGACCAGCGTCTTCTCCGCCAGCTCGCTCTCGGTGCGCTTGCGTTCGGCGATGT